>NZ_AP023367.1:5270000-5430627 GCF_014218335.1 Anaerocolumna cellulosilytica
TTCCTTTTTATCTGTAGAAGGCAAATCACCTAATATCGTATTCTTAACAGCACTGGCTGCATTACCGTATTCCAGAGCTTTCTGACAATCACCATATTCTAACAGACCATATAGTACACCGGATACATATGCGTCACCGCTGCCGATGCGGTCTACTACTTCTATGTTCTCATAAGGTGCTTCTTTATAAAATTTGTCCTCTGATTTACAGTAAATAGTAGAACCAAAGGTATGTTTTTTAGGGCTTATTATTTTTCGCTCTGTAGAAGCTAATACCTCAATATCATACTCTTTTGCAAATTCTTTTAGTATATCAGTTAAGCTGCCTTCTTTTCCAAACGTTCTTCTTGCCGTTTCTTCTGATACAAAGAGGATATCGACATATGGTAAGATGCTTTCAATCTTTGCTTTTGCTTCCTCTTCACTCCACAAATTTGCCCTGAAGTTAACATCAAACGAGATTAACGCACCGGCTGCTTTAAACTTCTTTATCATATTTTCAGATGTGCTTCTAGTTTGTTCTGATAATGCCAGCGATATACCACTAGTATGGAACAGTCTGGTCGAACTGTAGATATCCTCCGGAATATCCTCCGGTTTTATCGTATTAACAGAAGCGTTTTTTCTGTCATATACTACCGTTGGTTTTCTTGGATAAACACCATGCTCATAATAATAGATTCCAAGTCTGGCTTCTTTACTTTCATCATAGATTAGCCAGTCGTCACTGACACCACAGAAACGAATATTATTTTTTAAGTAAGTTCCCAATTCATTTTTTGGTAATTTTGAAATAATACCGGTGCGAAGTCCCATTAAGGAAATGCCGGATACCACATTTAGTTCTGCGCCACCTGCCCGCTTTTCAAATACCGCACCTGTTGTGATTCTCTCATTAACAGGTGATGATAGTCTTAATAGAATCTCGCCAAAGGCCAGGGCATCAAAATCTTTTTTTTCATTTGAAAATATCATAAGTCCTCCTAGATTGCTAAATACTAAGTTGTAATGTATCCAAACCAATAGAAAAATACTTATTTGTACCCTTCCGTTACCCTGTGCAATGACTTTATATGCGTATACCTCTAAGAAGAGCCTTGCATAAGTAAAATGCAATTGTTTCATTTATATTTAAAAAGGCTGCTGCAAAACAAGACCGGTTATCCGTGAATTCCTTTGCAACAGCCTTTTAAAGCCTTTTCCTTTAATCACAAAAAGGTGCCGACCTATAGCTGTGTCTATTACTTCTGAACTAAATGAACAGCAAAGCCGCCGATTTCGCCTTTTAAGTACAGAGCAACTAGCTTACCGTTCTTGTCTGTCTTCGCTGTGTCCATATCAAATTCAAAACCTTGCAGTTCAAGATGGAAAATTGCTCTTTCGATATAATTTGTCTGAATAGCAATATGTCCGTTTTTGCCCAAGTATGGTGCTTTCATTACTTCAATACCAAGTCCTGCAAAGATAGAGGAATTTCCAACATTCTTTGTAAAACCAAATAATTTTTCGAAAGAAGTTGCAACACTGTCTGCTTCTGTTTCATCAGATGCATTAATACCAACATGACGAAGTTCAAAGCCTAACATTTTGTTTACAGCTTCTCTTGTCAAGTCTTTTATTTTATCGAATTCTCCTGCTTTTACTAAAGCATCATTCACCATCCAGCTTCCGCCGCATGCAATAATTTTATTGAAATCTAAGTAAGAAGTTAAGTTCTTTTCATTGATACCGCCTGTAGGCATGAACTTCATATTAACATAAGGTGCTGCCATGGACTTAATCATATTTAAACCACCTGCCGCTTCTGCAGGGAAGAATTTTACAACATCAAGACCTAATTCAATTGCTTGTTCTACATCACTTGGATTTGCACATCCAGGTGTAACCGGAATACCTTTTTCTACACAGTATTTAACCACTTTAGGATTAAGTCCTGGACTTACGATAAAAGTAGCTCCTGCATTTACAGCTTTGTCAACCTGCTCAGTAGTAAGAACGGTACCAGCTCCAACCAACATGTTTGGATACTCAGTGGTCATGATTCTGATAGACTCTTCCGCGGCATCTGTTCTAAAGGTTACTTCTGCACATGGCAAACCACCTTCACAAAGAGCTTTTGCTAAAGGTGCGGCATCTTCCACACGATCCAGTTTTACTACTGGAACAATACCCATTTTTTGAATACTTTTTAATACTTCGTTCATTTCTTCCACTCCTGTTCCATATATGATTCCTGTATTTTATTTATTAGCTTAAATTGAAATCTTATTACATGATTTCGAATTTAATTTCATGTCCAGTATACTCTTTTGTAAAACAAAATTCAATCAATTGATAGCAGGCAATCTTATTTTTATGCCCAAAACGATACGATTTTGTAGTAATTACCCTGTATGAAATATTTTCACTAAAATTTTCGATAATTTTGCATATAATATTCTTAAGGAATACATATCATCCCTACATTATAACTAATAAAGTCAAAAAAACGTTCCCATTGTTTCATTGAAACTGCAATAAAAGCTATTACATACCACCTTTGAAATATAACTTGTCCTAATCTTATGCTTCAAAAAAGTACTAGAATAATGCAGCTCCCAGATTGGTTATAAAGCGAAGCAACAAATTATTATTATAAATAAGGCTTAGAAAAGTGTTCTCATTAATTAATTTGAAAATATCCTGTCCAAAGGAGGTACTTCCAAACATTGTTATAATAATAAAACCAATCCACACTACAATAATACCATGGATTAATCCTGCCATTAAGCCTGCGGTTTTATTAAGTCCATTTATCAAAGGCAGTTTACTGATAATATTTAACGCTTCACAAAGTAAGGCCAGTGCAATCGTTACTATAATCATAATAATAACGAATACTGCGGCATTAATTATTATACGCGATATTGAATTACTTATGTAGTCATTGAAACTTTTAACTCCCATGGCTTTATATACATCTGCTGTATTATTTTCCACCAAAGTATGTCTTAAGGAGCTTGGCAACGGCAGCTTATCGATAAAATTTACCTGATCCGTTATTTTATTTCCCAAATCAGAATAATTGATTACCTCTGAAACCCGTTCTGTAACCATTCCCATTATTTTATCATTCTTCTGAATCTCTTTACTGATTGCAGGACATATGAATAGGGTAAGCATTAGGCTTAGTATTGTAGAGAACAGTGTGAATACGGTTCTGATAAATCCTCTCTGTCTTCCATAAATTGCATAGCCCGCTAATACGACTATAACCACTATTAATAACCAATTCATCTATACACCATCCTTTTTAATATTTTCCTTTGTGGGCAGTATTCCTCTTCCTTCTTTATTTCGATTCGATTAATTTTACTTCGTCTATTTTTTGATTATCTATCACAATATATTTGTCTGTATTATTAAGCGGCATTATATAAGAAATATTATTCGTAAATGTATATTTAAACTTTTCCTGTCCATTGGTTTTTATTATCCTCCAGTCAAGATTGGAGTGTAAAAGTATTTCATCCCCGGACAGTATTGCTGTGTCATATTCATAATTTATCCCTTTATTAAGGATTATCTTTCCTTGCAGGTCATAAAGGACTAACTGATATTTGTCGCTACCTTCAGAGTTATTAAAAATAAAGCCTATGTATTTTCCGTTATGAAGGACCGTCTTAATTTCCTTTGTAAAATTCTCTTCGTATATTAATTTTGCGGTTTGCTCTATGGAATAAAGACTGAATTTGTTATCCCCAAAGGCGGCAGCGATGTCATTTGTTATAAATTCAACATCCGGCACCAGAGTTGGTCCCAAACCAAATGCACCTACCATTCTATCTTGAGCATTTTGACCCACGTTGCCAAAGTTATAAAAAGTAACGTTGTTTAGCAGACTCCCTGTATTTAAAGTGGCATAGCTCGTAACCAGCCTTTTCCCATCCTTTGAAAGAGAGATATCAAGAGGGTAACCATTCTTTTCTGCAATGGTTCTAAATTCTACAATTGTTTCTCCTTCCTGCGTCAGCAATTTTAATTCATTCGTGCTGCCCCCATCCATTAATACGGCTACCACACCCTGACTTGCCACCTTAACTTTTATAATCGGAAGCAGTACATTAATCGTATAATTTTTTCCGCTACCATCATATATTTGTATGGTCTTATAACCTCTGTCACTAATTGCTACATATTTATTACAAATGTCCACAATAGGCTCCCTCATCTGATAGGTGCCATTCCACAACTGCTTGCCATTACTATTAAGTGCCGCCACCCCATCTCTGCTATACCTGAGCAGTCCACCTTCATACGGTAAATATTTTGCTGCACTGCTGTCATTGCGCTCAGTACTTTGTACCACCTCAAAGTTGTTAAAATTTTTATTTATAATATTACGAACTATGAAAAAAGTAACTACAATTAATACAACCGTTGATATGACTGCTGCAATCAGAATCGTTTGTTTGTATTTTTTCTTTCTGACATCATAGCTGCGTAATTCTCGTTTTTCCAATTCTATAGCCATAACTGCTCCTTTATTATTTAAATAGTATCCATAAATATTATACCTTATCTTACCTGTAATGGCACTATTTTTTTAAGGAATCATTTTATATATTAAAAAGCTGCTCCATAAACCATGAGCCTGGTTCATAGAAGCAGCCTGTGTGCCCGTTTAGGGAACAATTAATTTTTGCCCTGCTAAAATTTTATTTTCATCCTCTATACCGTTTAGTTCTTTAATCTTTTCCATATAGGTATAGGTGTTATAAAGTTTAAAACTGATACCTGCCAGCGAATCTCCCTTCTTTACGGTATAATATTTTACAGTAGCGCTAGCCTCCTGAGAAGGTGTTTCTTTTTCCTCCTTCTCTTCCTTTTGAGCGACCTGTGTTGGTACCTTTTTTGTATTATCATCCCCTTTTGAATTACTGGCAGTCTCTTGCTTATCCCCTGCCTTGCTGTCCTTCTGGTTATCAACTTTTGCATTATCACCATCTTTTGGGGTATTTGTTATGTTACCGCTTACAGTCTCAATTTCTACGGAGTCTCCTTTTCCCTCTGCATTATCTTTATTCCCTGTGGTATCCTTTTCTGAATCACCATCCTTATCCTTATTGTACTCTTTATCACTGCCACTATCTGCTACCTGCTGATTCTCCTCTTTTCCGGCATTGTTAAGGTTCTGGGATATATTATTTAAGGCTGTTTCCATACTTCTCATCTTATCATAATTATCAAGCATGGTAGCTGCAATCACCAGAACTATAATTGCTAATAGCGAACTGGCGGCATACAGAAGCCGAATCACATTCCTGTCATCCTTTACTTCTTTTTTATCATGAATAATAGTTCTTATTTTCCTAGTTGCCTGATCGGTATAACTCTCCTCTATACGCATATCCTCGGATTTATTTTCTATCATATAATTTTGCATTTCTTCATTCTTTTCATAATATATGTAGTATCCGTTCTGCTTTACCATCTGGCTGCCTTCATGAAAATAAAATCCCTCTTCCTTTTCCATACTATCCATCTTAAGAAGGGTTTTGTCCGGCCCTGAAAAATTATCGGTATGTATCTTTCTGACTTTTTCGCTGCTTTCTAAGAAAAACTCCGGACCAATTAATGCCCAGCCAATAATTTCAACATCCGTAAAATATTTTTTTATGGCTTCATAGATGCTTGTCCAACCCTCATCTGTTAATGCGATGCCATTGCCCAAATCTGCATCCTTCATTTCAATGGCGCCTTTTATAAATAATCTCTTATGTTCTTCCGTATGTACATAGTATCCTAACAGTATTGCTACCCTGCAGCCGGCAGGCTCTTTATCCGATAATTGTTTTATGAAGGTCATTACATAGTCTTCTACATATATTATTTTATTGCGATTTCCGATACTTCCTACTTGTCTTATGTTCTTAGGTATTTTAATGGGTACGGCATTTGCACTCTCAGGCCCGTTCATTAAGTTTTGGCCTTTACCGTATGCATTGTCCATAATTTGATTTCCTCCTGACCTAGTTACTTTTAGACATTGATATGACTTTACTGTCATTAATCGTAACATATGAAAAGAGATTATTATGTCAAAACACTACCGAAAGGTTATATATCTTATTGGGTAAATATTTATTTTTTCCTTATTTTTCTTTATTTTTTGATAACACAACACCTCCTGTTATCCTGAACTGCCTGAAAACCTTTTATTTTTGCAGAAATTTGACTTGTAAATTATTACTAACAACTGACTAATTTACATTTTTACGGTAATACTTTTGGTATTACAGAATAAGGTTGTATTGTACGAGTATAAATAGGAGGTTTTAATGAGTAGAGAATTGGGGATAGAAAAGAAGCTATATTATTTTAATACAAAGGATCGATATTCCGTATACGATTTTAGCAGAACACTGCATGAATTAATACAAAGCAAGTTATATAAAAACAGACAACTGGTCTTTCTATGTATTGGTTCTGACCGGGCGACGGGTGATTGTTTAGGTCCTATTGTCGGCTATAAATTGTCCAAACTAAAACAGCACAACATTGCATTGTACGGAACTTTAGAACAGCCTGTTCATGCTAAGAACTTAAGTGAGACAATCAGTTATATTAAGACGCATCATCGGAATGCTTTTGTTATTGCTATTGATGCTTCTCTAGGTAAATCCGGTCACATTGGATATATTACGCTGGGAGAAGGTCCTCTTCTACCCGGTGCCGGCGTAGATAAAGAACTTCCGCCAGTTGGCGATATTTTTATTACGGGTATTGTGAATTTTTCAGGAATGCTTGATCATATGCTCTTACAAACCACAAGGTTAAATATCGTAATGATACTTGCCGATTATATTTGTTCCGGTATTAACTACTGTTTTTATAAACTTGGTAATAAATAAAGAGCTTATATAGATTATCCAATAAAAAAGGATTGCTCTGGCATAGGATAACCGTTCCCATTGTCTTTGCAATCCTTCTGTTATTTAACTTTCGCCTCTATAAAAACTTATTGCTTCTGATACAGTAGAAAGCTGGTTTTCGTCTATAATCTGAGCCAGCTTTTCCAGTTTGTCAACAGACATAAATTCCTTTCCTAAAAATACCTCATAGCGATTGGTAATCTCCATGGAAAGATTCTTTATATTTTCTTCTAAAGCTTTGATATCTGCATACATTCTAGCATATTCCTGCTTTAAGCTCATTAACTCCTCTTGATAACGTAATGTAATCTCTTCTTTGATTACATATTTTGTAGTGTTTTCAAAGATTTTAAGTGCCTCTTTTTTGTGTTCCATAACTTCACTGAGCTCTCGGTCTAACTCTGCTAATTCCTGGTCAAAATTCTCAAGTCCATATATACTCTCATCCTTATCCTTTATGATACGATTACGAATATCATTTCTTCTCTTACGATTCAACATCATCTGGATTCGGAGCTGACCTACGTTACCTAGTACTTTGATATGCTTACTCTTAATATTACTGTCAAGGAGCATATACAGTCCGCCAAATACTACAACCAAAAACAGATAAACCAAAAACAGATATATCATTTTCCCTTCTGGCAGCCATAAAGTATATATTATATAGGGAGCTGCCAACAATATCACCACCAGAGTAAGTATGATAATAAGAATATCTAATAGTCCCTTCGGTAAAAAGATAGCATAAAAAAGCCGGCTGTTACAAAGCAGGGGTATTTTGTTCAGCTTAAACTGCTCTTTGATATCCAATGCCATCTGCCTGTACTCTTCCTTTAATCCCGCCGTCTCCGCCTCAATACGTTCACTTACCTTTTCTGTCTTGGATCTCTCTTTTTTTGTTCTGATTTTTTTTATTCTATTACGAACCTTGTCCATCTGCTCATTATAGGCATATTCGATTTCCTCTTTCCGCTTTCTGTGCGTACTTGAAATCTCTTCCAAAATATCCTTTTCTTTGCCTTTAATATTTTTTTCCAGTCTGGCTTCTTCAGAAGTTAATGCATCACAATTATCCCTATAATTATTTAATTCGGTTATCATGTCCTTGACTGTATTCAGTTCATTCAGACCACCGGATAGAATATTTCCTTCCATGTACCTTCCTCCCAATTAATGCAGGATCTATTTCGTGCTTTCCTTAACTGTCTTATAATCTCTTTTCTTTCCTTTATCATACATAAAAACCACTCTATGAAGATTTATCTAGTTCCAGACATTGAATAAGACAATATATTTACTTAAGATTTTACTAAAAACAACAGGAAAGGTCAAGAAGGTGAGCAAGACTCTTTTTCGCCTTTTTCCTACGAATTTTTCTTTATATAAATTTGTAATGCCCTGATAACGAGATAAAGGACATAAAATCCCAATACCACACCAGCAAGAACTATAATGAAATACAATATTGTAAATATATTTAGTGCCATGTTCTTCCCTCCCATCTTTGATTTATTTTATCAATGATCCATAAGCCCGTCAAAAGTGCTGCTTCTTATACAATTCATTATTCATAAAACCTCTATTACAGGCAGAATCTCTTAACCTCAATATTTACATAGCTTCTATAATAAAAGACTATATAAAGATACCCTGCCTGAATTTAGACCAGTATCCATATATAGTCATTATATAGTACTATTTAATGTATTACAAAATAAATTTTCCTATTACAACCTGAAGATCACCTGCTAATTTTGCAAGGCTTTCGCTAGAACCAGCCATCTCTTCAATGGAAGCTGACTGTTCCTCTAAAGATGCAGTTACTTCCTGAGTAGAAGCAGAATTCTCCTCTGCGATGGCAGAGAGATTTTGTAAAGTGTCCATAATCTGATTCTTCATCTCTTCCATTTCAATTCCTGATACATTTAGACGCTCCATTGCTTCCTTCGCCCCCTGAATTGCTTTCGCAATATCAAGATAGCTGTTCTTACTGGATTGTACACTCTGGGTCTGCTCTTGAATCAGTACCGTCATATGCTCGATTGTTTTTACTGCATCTTGAGAATTGTCTTGAAGTTCTCTAACCATATCATCAATTTCGCTTGTTGAGACAGCAGATTGTTCTGCAAGCTTTCTGATTTCTTCTGCAACTACAGCAAAACCTTTACCGGCTTCCCCTGCTCTGGCAGCTTCAATGGCAGCATTTAAAGATAACAGATTGGTCTGCTCCGCAATAGAAGATATTACACTGCTGGCTTGACTTATTTTGTTGGAACTTTCATTGGTTTTTATTATTACTTCCCGGATTTGCTTGGAGGCTTCATTATTTTCCTTTGTTTTATCAGAAAGTTTTTCAATTTCTGTTAATCCTTCTTCTAGTACATCTATTACTTTTTTTGTAGCAGTATTTAATCCACCCAAAAATTCCTGATCTTTTTCAATTGCTTCTCCCAGACTGCCAGCTTTTATGGAACCATCCTCGGTATGTCTTGCCTGGTCAGATGCACCCTTTGCAATTTCTCCAACCGTTAGTGCCACTTCCTCAGATACAGTGGCAGCTTGCTGTGAAGTTACTGATAATTCTTTAGAAGCTTCTGCTAGCTGTTCCGATGTATTGGTAATTTCACCTATAATGCTTCTTAAATTCACTGCAATATTTTGCAAAGCATTGGCAAGGGTTCCTGTTTCATCCCTACGCTTTAAATACTTACTATCTACATCCTGCCCAATGTTTAATTGGGAGATTTTCTCTGAGTGTTTTACCATATTAACAATCGGCATGGTTATTGACTTTCCTATTATGTATACAATAAATACACTTATAATTAATACAACTGCACCTAATAAAAGTAAGAGATATTGTAATCCAAGCAATGGATTTAATAATTCCTGATAGTCTGCCGTATTGACAAATATCCAATCTGTACCATCCACGGCACTATAGCCTGCATACCAGGATTTCCCTTCTATCTTATAGCTTCTAATGCCATGTTTTTCTTCAATTATATGGGAAAACAACTCTGAAATGGTAGCTTTCTCAGCATTCTCCTCCCCAACCTGAAAAGGGTTATAAAGGCTTAATACCTTTTCTTTGTCCCGATGAGCGATTATATTGCCTTTACTGGTGATAATATAACCATACCCATTTTCGCCGTAACCGGTATCAGATACCATTTCACTAAGGGCATTTCCATCACTTCTTCCGACTAAGGCTCCAACAATCTGATTCCTATTATATATAGGTGTTGCCACCATAACAACAGGCTCATTTGTAATCGGGCTTATGATAACTTCTGATACATTTGTCTCTCCCTTTAATGCTTTTTTTACATACTCCAAATCTCCTTCGGAGGCTTTACTGTTATCAGAATAGTAAGCCATTCCGTCTTTTCGTACGACACCGATATCCAAGAACTCCGAACCTTCTAGCATCTCCTCTATAGCAGGTTTTTGAGCATACCAGCTCATGGTTCTTATTTCTTCATTCATTGCCAATACTTCCAACGCCCGCTTTAATACCTGCATTCTACTGGCAATCAGTTTGGAATCCTCTGCAGCCAAAGAGACAATGGAATCTTCTGCTTGTTCTGTAATGACTCTGCCGGAAAATATAATGGATATTCCGCCCAAGGTCACGGAAGAAGCCAATACCAGCAGGGAAAAATAAATTATCAATCTTGTTTTGATGCTTTTCATGTTACCCTCCAAAATTTGTACTGATTAACAAAATGCGCATGCCCGTCACAAGTATGTACGATATCTACTTAAATATGCTTATACGGCTTTAAAAGCCCCTCTTTTCCATCATTAGAAAAAAGGGGCCTGCTCACGATGTATGCAACCGGCTGCCTTGTAACTTGTACTTAGGCCCTTGGCTTTGCGTCCTTACTTTTCAATAAGTTTGCCTTTTCATTATGCTATTTTTTAAACACCTATAAACATCGGTTACAATACCGATTGGTATAATTATGGATTGGCTGAGATATTATGCTCTTTTTACCAATTATTAAGCTTCATGCATAGTTAATATAATACATTACTTTTATTGGTTGTTCAACAATTTATTTTGACAAATTATCAGCACTTTACATTATTATTTTGCACATTTTTGTCACTTTATAATATTAAGTGGAAGGGCAGCCATGGCTTAATTAAAAAGGAGTCGTAATACTTTTTAGTATTTATACAACTTTGTTTTCACATCCCGTTTAAAGGATGAGCTGTTTTTTCAGATGAATTGCACTTAACTTTACTGCTCATTTACTTGCAGCTTCACATATTTTTCATACTTTTTACAAATGTTCTTCACAATAAACCTTTATAATATATTCATGAACCAAGGATTTCCCTCTCCTTGTTAATATAGAAAAACTTTTCATCTTGGGGCTATTGTTAAAAAAAGAGGTCACCCTCCCTCAGAACCCCTCTAACAATAGCCCCACTCTTTTGTTTTCAATTCAGAACTTATGTACGGTTATTTTGTAACATCCGTATCGTGTTACTAAAGTGGCTTTCTTCTATTTTTGATATCCCTAATCCAAAATCATATTTTGTCCTAGACAAAGATAATAGTTTTGATAAAATTAAAGGATAAGTGTCTGGTGAATTTTGTGTAATCATCCCCTCCCTGATAAAATCCTTAAAAATGCCTGTTACCATAACAGTAACAAATCAAAAAGAGATACAACCTTGTGGAAGGGACACTGTACAAACCCGCTGATATATATGAAAGGAGGAAAATACTCTGCTCCTGTATAGGCAGTCGCATTTTTCCTTCGGAAAAACAAGGAGGAAAATCCTCTGCTCCTGTACAGGCAGTCGCATTTTTCCTTCGGAAAAACAAGGAGGATTAGATATGTCGAAACTGTTAGTGGTCGATGATGACCTTGATATGCTGACCCTGGTTCGCACTGCCTTAGAAAAGGATGGTCACCAAGTAGATACCGAAGCTGCTGCCGTCAACGTGCATCCAGCACGATGCCGGCTGTACGATCTTCTGCTGCTTGATGTAATGATGCCTGGAGAGGATGGATTTTCCCTTTGCAGCCGCATTCGTACCGAGGTGGACTGCCCCATCCTATTCTTAACCGCCAAGGCGGAAGACACCGCCCTTGTACAGGGCTTTGGCTTGGGCGCTGATGATTACATCAAAAAACCATTCAGCATTGCAGAACTGCGTGCACGGGTAAATGCCCACCTGCGGCGGGAGGTACGCCAGCCGACCCGCACTCTGAGCCGAGGCGGTGTTCGCTTTGATATACAGGCAAAAGTGGCCATCGTGGGCGAACGCACAATTCCCTTTACAAAGAGCGAATATGCTATCTGTGAGCATCTGGCCATGCACACCGGACAGGTGTTTACCAAAGAACAATTATACGAAGCGATTTTCGGCTATGATGCCGCAGGTGATTCCTCAGCCGTTGCGGAGCACATTAAAAATATCCGTGCCAAGCTGAAAGTGGGCGACATCAGCCCCATAGAAACTATTTGGGGGGTTGGCTATAAATGGAAAAAAAACAGCGTTCTGTAAGTCTTTCCTTTGTACTTTTGCGCTTTGCTATCGTTATGCTTGGGTGCATGCTAGTATGTTGCCTGATATGGTATATCGGTTTTGTACAGCTTCAAAACAAAGGTGTTATTTATCTGGGATACGTTTCCAACCAACAGGTGGAACAAATTTTGGCAGGAGAGCCAAAAACCTTTGTTTCTCCCGGTGACAATTTTTTGGCTGAATATGCATTGTTTGGCCAGAACGGTGCGGTAATGGAAAGCAACGTAGATGGAAAGAAGCTTGAAGGACTGACAAGATTTTACAGGAGGACATCTACAGTATACATGTCTCTCGGTACACCTACCCCGACGGAAGCACTGTAATCTTTCGCTGGCAATACAGGGCAGAGTTTGTCAATCCTGTGCTGCGCATTATGCTGCCCCCCTTTGAATACCTGTGGCTGGCCGCGCTTGGTGTGGCATGGGTGCTATGTCTGTTAATTAACACCCTGTGGCTCCGCCGGCACCTGGCCGTCAAGCTGAAACTGTTCACTGAGGTGAGCGAGAAAGTAGGTGCGCAGGAGTTAAATTTTGCAATTCCCCATGCAGGCATACTAGAGTACGACCAAGCGCTCGAGGCAATGGAGCACATGCGAAAAGCATTGTACAGTTCCCTCTCCTCCCAGTGGGCGGCACAACAAGAACGCGAGGCTGAAATTGAAGCACTCGCACATGATTTAAAAACCCCGCTCACTCTGGTGGGAGGCAATGCAGAGCTGCTAATGGATGAAGAACTGCCTGAGAGCAGCTTAAAAATTGTGAAAACAATTGTGGCAAGCAACGACCGGGCCAAGCAATATGTTGCCAGCCTGCTGGAAGCCTCTGCCGGTGCGGATGAGACATTTGAAAACACCAGTCTACCCTCCATGTTTGGCGAGCTTTGCCAAAGCACAATGGCTATTGCAAAAGCCAGAGGGGTTTGCCTGCAAACTCAAAACAACCTAGAGGGTGATGCAGTCATTCAGAAAGCCCATTTACTTCGTGCCTTCGGTAACGTGGTTCAGAATGCCATTGAGCATACGCCGGCGGGTGGAAATGTGTATATGGAAGGCAGCATGGTAGATGGCGGCGGCTGGCAAGTTGTTGTGCGTGATGAGGGTTCCGGTTTTAGCAAGGAGGCATTGCACCATGCAACCGAGCGCCTATGGCGAGGTGATGCAGCACGTGGTGCCAATGGACACAATGGCCTTGGCCTTTGGTTTGCAGCACAAGTAGCAAAAACCCATGCAGGACAACTAAACTTATCAAACTGCGATTTTGGTGGGAAGGTTACAATCAGGTTCCACTATGCCTCCAAGGAATTATAGGGAAAGATATTAAATAGTTTAAAACATAGCAATAGGGGTGGGATTCTTTAATCCCACCCCTATTATTTAAAATAAAACCGAAATATTAAAAATAAATACGATGACGAGTGCCTTAACCCTTAAGAAGAAAGTCATAAATTGAATTGAATTTTCCAATTTTAGCTTTATTGAAACTGAGCAAGTATTTTGCCCTCAGAATCAGCAACATACCAGGTGATACTAACATACCTGCCTCTCCATCCATTGCTGGTATCATTATAATCCATACATGTCACAGGAATCAGCAGATAATCACCGTATTTTTTAACACATGCACTATAGTCAAATTCCTTTTTTTGTTTATAGGAAATCTTAACAAATGATTTTTCCAAATTTTTTTTATTCGTTCCAGATGTAAAGCGGGATACCGTAATCAATTCTTTACCGTCTGACTTTGCGCAATACGTATCATTTCCTAGAATATTAAAGGAGTCTGTACCAGTGGTTTTGTATATATAAAAAGAAGTTTTACCAGTCTTTGTGTTGTATTGATAATGCTTCTCCTCACTATCCGTTCCGTTATAGAAGATACTACTGTCATTATGATATATCTGCTCCTCATATAACTGTTCTGCGATAACAGATTTTGTATTTGTACTGGAATCTAATTTTTTAAGTGTTCCGTACCAATAGTTGCCGGAACCCTCATGTGTACCATATTGATAATAAATATCTCCGTTTATTTTAGCTACATCGGACACGGTTGGAATCGTCCGCTCCATTACAATCTTGTCTGTGGTCAAAACTGTCAGCTTTGTCTGCTCCGGCATCAGTGTGTATAATGTCAGCTTCGATGAGGCTTCATTATATTGAGTAAAATACAGTGCGTTATCCAGCTTTTTCACAAAACGAACGGTCATGTTACCCGTATAAAGCAGTGTAGCTTTCTTGCTGTCATAATCTCTTTTATATAGCTTACTTTTATTGCCTTTAATAACGGTATAGTAAATACCACTGTCATCAAGACATTGCAAATAGCCATTACAAATAGTTTTTTTATCTTTGGCATCAATGGAAACGGAATACGTTTGATAAATATCTTTTTCTCCTATATAGCTGGTATAATACAGGGTATTATTATGTAGCATCATGTCTAAAATATCTTTTTTTGAAGAAATCAGCCTGGTTTTATTACCCGTAGCAACCTGAAACCGGTAAATGTCATATGTACATTCCTCACCGTCTACTCTCTGAATATAATAGATATTACCCTCATGTTCCAGCATAGGAGCATATTCATAGACCATTGCAGTAGTAGCTGCACTGGAAGCAGGGATATTCTGAGGTAGTAAAAAGCTAATTACTAAAAAGACTAAAATGAAACTAAGTATTTGTTTTGTTATTGTTTTCATTGCATTCTCCTTGTTCTAAATAGTTTATGTTATGTGTTATTTAAAAATATAGTCTAGGTTTATTCTATTTCTTGTTATGATTATTTTACATTGAGTATATATCATCCATATTTTAGTATATTATTACTTTCTTTTCAATTAGTATTTTGGGAGTATTAAACTTTTTCTAAGATATTCTTAATTTGTAGAAGCTTATGGGCAGTCTAATGACAATAAAAAGGAAAATACTTCCTGTATAAAAAATAGACCTGAGACAGGGAGGTAAAGGCGAACCGGTTCTTGGTTCACCCGCCTATCTAGGTCTGAATATTATTCTTCTGCGAGGTTTTCGCATGATTTCTTTTACGCCTTGTCAACGAGAATAAATGGGATTGCCCCTTGGATAAATATAGTAGACTACGGCAACACCCTCTTATTACTTATAATTCAACCCTGCCTTCTAATGCCCTTAACAGAGTGACCTCGTCAATATACTCTAAATCTCCTCCTACAGGCACTCCACTGGCAATGCGGCTTACCTTTATACCGCTTGGCTTTATCAGTTTACTGATATACATAGCCGTAGTTTCACCCTCTAGGCTTGAATTAGTGGCTATTATAACTTCATCTATCTCACCTTGCAGACGTAATATTAATTCCTTTAACTTAATATCATCTGGGCCGATTCCAAGCATGGGGGAGATAGCTCCATGGAGGACATGATAAACCCCTTCGTATCTTCCGGTCTTTTCATAGGCGGCTAAATCCCTTGGGTTTTCAACTACCATTATTGTATTTTTATTTCTTTTCTGACTGGCACAAATAGGGCAAAGTTCACTATCTGTTAAGGTAAAACAACTTGTACAATATCTGACATTTGCTTTCGCTGTGGTGATTGCCTGGGATAAATTGTTTACCTGATCCTGTGGCATATTTATTATATGAAAGGCAAGTCTCTGGGCAGTTTTTGCACCAATACCCGGAAGCCTTGACAATTCTTCTATTAACTTGCTTATCTGACTGCTATAGTAATCCATTGCTTCTTCTCCTTATCAGATATATCATACTTGAAAGTTTAAAACAATTCAAGGCAAGTTTGAAATCTTTATTCTCACCTTCTTCTCAAACTTATTTTTTTGTTATAATCAAGAGTATTATGTAATTCTACAATTACATTTTTAAGGCAGGGAAAGTTATGTCACAATGGTTATATCAAGACTTACAATTGGTAGTGCCTTAAAGAATCTTAGAAAGAAAGCCTGATTATCACAAGAACAAGTGGCTTCCCAGCTCCAAGTTATGGGTTGTAATGTTTCAAGAGCTATGTATGCACAAATGGAAACCGATTCTTATGGTATTCGTATCAGCGTTCTTGTGGCTCTTAAACAGATATTCAAGGCTGAATACAGCGATTTCTTCGCAGATTTACCATAATCGAGTAGGAGGTAGCTGATTAATTCAGCTACCGACCTCTCACACCACCGTACGTACGGTTCCGTATACGGCGGTTCTCTAGTTTACACAAACTTTCGAGTAATAATCAGAGAAATAAATAAATCCTAGATTACTTAATGTTTGGTTGTCTAGGCTTTTGCTTAGAATAGGGCTATTGGATATTCTCCAGTAGCCTTTTCTTGTGTTTGCATACTCCCATGCTTTCCATTCATTAACTCCATACTGTTTTATCCCTAAAGGTCGTTGTTTACCATCTGGCTTTGGAATGTAGACTCGTTTAACTGGTAACGGTTTATATTTCCCATTGACCAAGTCTTGTTGAATATCAAACAGGTATTCTTCGACTCCATACTCCTCAATCATTTCAAAGGTTATGCCATCAATACCCGCACTTCCCTTGTTTATCCTTACTTCTTTCCATGCCCGCCACAATATATCCAGGCGATAGATACGGTCATACAACGCATGAAATCTGCGTTGTTTATTCTTATTGGCTGCTAGGTATAGATTACGTTGAAGTTGTCGTGATTTTTCTATTGAGTGTTGTTGTCCTTTATCAGGCATGCACTATCCCTTACCTTCCCGTTAATCATGATTAAAGCAGAGTCCCTTTTCTCCCACTGTTTATCTTATCAGTGGTTCGTAGATACTATGGACTCCTCCGACTCCTCATATCGCTTCTTCAAGAATTTCGTGTGTACACTTATATCCTGAATTACATGTTTATGGAGCATGACGATATGAGGTCTCTTCTGTTCCATCACCAACTGTCTTAACATTCCGCTTCCTCTACACCGAAGGGTTCTTCAACGCTGCTTTTCCAGTATCTTCACGTCTTCCATGGTCTTCGTCAGAAAGTCAATGACTCGACTCCCTTTTGCCCTCTTACGAGGTCTAAGGTAACGATGCTACAGTATTCACTTAATGTTACAGACTGTTAATTTGCACCTATTTCACATAGGCATACCTCGCTTCAGCACAGTCAGTCACCCAAGAGCACTGGAGGCTTGCTACAAGGCTCACTGGCAATTACCTTGACCGGACTTTCACCGGTAAGCTGATGACAGCTTTCAGAACACACGACTTTCACCCGTTAGATTGCGCCCATGCTGGGCGCACGCAAAAAAGGCAGCAATCCATATTTCTATGGCTGCTGCCGTATTATCTGTACTGTATTCTTACCTTTATGTTTTATAGGCGATTGGTTCCGACACACAAAACAACAGTTTGGCAATTGACTATTTATGTTCTAATTAAAAAGGAAATCCACCGCCAAGTCCACCTAACCCTCCGGTTATCTGACCCATAGCAGCCTGTGATTCATCTTCCATCTTACGGAACGCTTCATTAGCAGCCGCCATAATTAAATCCTGAAGCATTTCAATATCATCCGGATCAACTACTTCTTTTGATAAAGTAACGGCTGTGATTTCTTTTTTACCGGATACTTTAATAGTAACCGCACCACCGCCAGCAGACGCTTCCCATTCTTTTTCTTCTATTTCCTTTGTTTTTTCTTCCATTTGCTTCTGCATTCTCTGCGCTTGTTTCATCAAATTATTCATATTGCCGGGCATTGCTCCACCCGGAAATCCACCACGTTTTGCCATAATAGTCTCCTTTAATTTTTATCTTCATATTTCATTCTTAATCTTCATATTTCATTCTTAATCTTCATATTCAATGGTTACATTCTTGATTATCTTAGAGATATCGGGTATATCCTCTAAGTTTTCCTTTCCCTGGGTCAGAAGCTTTGTCTGTACCTCCACTTCTTTCTTAATAACACTGCGGATTACATCCTTTAGCTCCTGCATATGCCCCTCTTGGGATATTAAATCCTTATCCATAGTATCCTGAAATACCAGTAATAAGGTATTGTTGTTTCCAACGGTTGGCCTTGCATTCATTAAAGAAACTTTGGTTAGCCTTGAAGTTCCGGCCACGATATTATGCCAGTTCCTGGCAACCTCCTGCAAATCCTCTGACACTGCCTGAGGCAGAATATCCGGAAGCTTTTCAACCGATTGTTTAGGCGGCGCCGTGATACCGGTATCGGACTTAGCCATAACTGCCTCTGCCGGTATACCATTTTCTATTCTGCTTTCTATGTTTTTCAGACGATTTAGTATATCTTCATAACTGTTGCCCATCTGAGGTCTGCAAAGTTTGATAATTGCAACTTCCACCATAACCCGCTTTTGTGTTGCATACTTTATCTGATTAGACAACTCAGAGAAGATACGTATATATCGAATCAGTGTATCTACATCCACTTTTTCGGCTTGTTCCCTTAATAAAACCAGATTATCAGTAGAAACCTCTATTACCTCTGAAATATCTTCTGAGGTCTTAACTAAAAGCAAATTTCTTAAATACCAGGTAAAATCAACCGTGAATTGTGATAACTCCCTGCCGCCTACGATAAGCTCCTCTAATAGAATCATGCAAGCAGCCACATCATTTTTGAGTATATTAGCAAGCAACCTGGCAAATACCTCTATATCTACGGCCCCAAGTACTTCCAACACCTTATCATAGGTCAGTTTCTGACCAAAATAAAAGGCTATGCATTGATCTAAAAGGCTCAAGGCATCACGCAAAGAACCATCCCCCATCCTTGCCACATAACGTATGGCTTTATCCTCCGCTTCTACGCCCTCCTGGCTTAAAAGATTAGAAAGTCTTGCCGCTATGGTATCAATGGTAATTCGTTTGAAATCATATCGCTGGCATCTGGAAAGTATGGTAATAGGTATCTTGTGTGCTTCTGTGGTTGCCAATATAAATACCACATAAGAAGGAGGTTCCTCCAGTGTCTTAAGCAGTGCATTAAACGCTCCTGCTGAAAGCATATGAACCTCGTCTATGATGTATACCTTGTATCTTCCCTCCGTGGGTGAATACCTTACTTCATCAACAATTTCACGAATATTATCTACACCGTTATTAGACGCCGCATCTATTTCAATCACATTCATAGATGTCTGGTTCTGTATGGATTTGCACATAGCACATTCATTACAGGGATTCCCGTCTATGGGATGCTCACAGTTAACAACTTTGCCCAGAATTTTTGCTATGGTTGTCTTACCAGTACCTCTTGTACCGCAAAATAAATAGGCATGACCTATTCTGTCCGCTTTTATTTGATTCTGTAATGTAGTTACAATATGGTCCTGTCCTTTTACATCATTAAAATCGCCAGGGCGGAATTTTCTATAAAGAGCAGTATACGACATGCTTACACTTCCTCATTCATTTACGTTAACAACGTATTTTTCAATCTAAACTCGTTATTATTTTACCAATATCAAGGCCTGTTGTCAAAAGTTTCTTAATTACTTCTTCTAAGGATTCACCAAATACTTTTTCATCTTAAGGGCTGCCTCAATTTTATCCAGTATTTCTTCCGAATCCGCCTCCACTGTATGTAGGTGAATACCATCTGTAAGTTCCTTTAAGGGAACGGTATTTTTTGATTTAACATGCTTTACAAAATCATAGACATCCTGGCGGTTTTTTATGATTAAGTCGGCGGCTATTTCTCCGTACAAGTCATGGCTTACAATAACATTAAGAACCTTTCCTCCATTATCAACAATGGCACATAACTCATCTTCGATTTCATCCGTTGTATGTTTCACTAAAAAAGCACGATTGACCTTTTGTTCCTCTTGTAAATAGATCATATACCCTTTTGTAGTAGATAATATGTTCTTATTAACAGCTCTCAGTAATGCAATATCCTGTACGATTACCTGTCTGCTGACTCCCAGCTTTTTTGCTAACTCCGTGCCGGATATAGGATCTCTTGATTCTGTCAATAATTTAATTAATAATTCACGGCGTTCCTTCCCTTCCATAATATACTCCTATCTGTATGCATCAGCGTAAGCTGTATGTCCATTGTGCTTTTATTCTATAATAACTGCAAAAGAAATGCAAGACAGTAGGGAAACTGTCTCACATTTCTGTTATATTCGTACTGCTTATTTCAGGGGACATACCTGGTGAACTGATTTCTACCGGTCTTGAAGGGATTTCCAGCTCCGGTTTGTTTTCAATTCGGTCTGGTGCAGGAGTAGGTACAACAGAGGGTTCCGAGGATGGAATCTCTATGCCGGGAACTGACTTTGTTTTCTCCTTGTCTGTACCATCTTTATTACTATCTGGCTCTGTATCTAATACTCTAAAACCTATCATACGTTACTAACTCCTTTATACTTTTTACCTATTCTGCCCCTAACTATCTGAAAATATGTAATACATGAAGAATATTCGTTTTTTACAAGAATGCATTATAAATACTCTTCTATACTGTGTACTTTGATAAAGAGTGACTTATTAAGTAAGCCAGTAATGGACTAATACTATTGAATCTATATTATAGTCAGCCACGACTGATAATCCACTCAAATATCCTTATGGATACAACGCCAGAGATGTGGTATAACACTCCAGCTGATATAACCTATAATGACGACCGTAATTCCTATCTAATACTACACCGGTTAGAAATGCCATCTGTAAGGTTACTCAGCAAGTCTAAAAATAAATTCTTGCAATGACAGGAAATAAATAGGAATTGTCAAGGAATACCTGATTAAAATAAAATCCAAGGGTTTCAAAAACACCTCTTTAATGATATACTAAAAACCGTAACTTAGTTCACATAAATATGTAATGCATTCTTATAGGCGTTGGATTTTCGTAAACTATTAGTATTACAACGAAACTAAACGCTTAAATTAGATTTAGTACAACCCTATCTTAAATTTTGGAAGGAGAGCAACAATGTTCCGATTATGGGCTAAAATATTTAAAGAGAACCGCTTGCTTAAGGATACAGTTATTTGCAATGACGATAGTAGCTTAACTAGAACAAAGAAAGTTTTTCAAGCCATTGATGAAATCTGCTATGAATTCGATTTATCAAAACCTATGTGGCTGGATGCAACCATTGCAGATTTCAAAAAACATGATAAAACACGCTTTACCCAGGATAACTTTATTGAGTCTATCGACTTTGATTTTCTGGAAATTCAAGTAATTGAGGAAGGTTAAGGATTCCTGTATGAAAAAGAAACGATTGCTTTGGCTAATGGGATGTATCCTCCTTTTAGGTTTCTATATTAATGATAACAATAACGGCTCCTCATATGACCCAGAACCGCCTACGATAAAGAATACTGCTTTTGAAAATTTCTCAGATATTATACAAAAAAATAGTAATGAGGTGGATGAATCTACCAAAGAATTATTACAACCGGATACCGCTTCTTACGCTGATACTACAATTGAACAGAGTAAATCGTATCAAAATAATAGTAATTCTGATATACCGATAGCTACTAATACGGACAATGTTTATATGAAAGAAACCTCTGCTTTAACTCGGCTTACTAGAGAAAGCTTGCGGACACTTTCTGCTGGAACTGTCATTGATGCAGAACGTCTTGGTAATGATTTCTTTCAAGTTGGTTTCTATTCGGAGCCTATTGATGAAGCGTTAACTAGCCGGATTATGGGCATATCTTATAAGGAAAATACCAATATAGCCTTAAAAGAGCTCCGGTATGTGAGACTACTTCACTATAGTTTTGATGGCCAGATACATATCGGAGAGTTAATCGTAAATGAATCTATTGCAGAGGATATAATAGACATCTTTATAGAATTATACGAAGCTGCATATCCCATTGAGCGTATGCTTTTAGTAGATGAATATGACGGAGATGATAATACCTCCATGAGTGACAATAATACTTCCGCTTTTAATTATCGTACCATGACAAGTTCGGATAACTTGTCAAAGCATGCTCTTGGACTGGCGGTAGATATGAATCCTCTTTATAATCCCTATGTAAAGGGTACTAAAAAGGACAGGGAAGTGCTCCCACCGAATGGAACTGCCTATACTGACAGGAGTCTTGACAATCCTTATTACATTAAAAAGGATGATATCTGTTATAAGGCCTTTATAAAACGAGGTTTTACTTGGGGCGGAGAATGGAAAAACAGTAAAGACTACCAACATTTTCAGAAAAGTAAACCTTAATCCTATAAGAATTAAGAGTTAAAAATAAGGAGCGCATAAAAACTCCTCAAGATTTCTATCATACAATATCACTATATTATATGAAAATGGAATCTTAAGGAGCTTCTTTTATTTTAGAGGTATACTCTATATTACCTCTTATTTATTCACTACATTATAGACGTTTTAATAATTCTTCTCTTTGCTTTTCAAAGCCTGGCTTTCCAAGGAGAGCAAACATATTTTTCTTATAACTCTCAACACCTGGTTGGTCAAAGGGATTTACTCCAAGCATATAACCGCTGATACCACAGGCAAATTCAAAGAAATAGAATAATTCGCCTAAATAGAATTCATTCTGTTCTGGAAGATTCACTAAGAGATTCGGAACATTCCCATCCGTATGAGCAAGTCTGGTACCATTCATAGCACTCTTATTAATAAAATCTACACTCTTTCCAGCCAAATAATTTAAGCCGTCCAAGTCAACTTCCTCTTCCTCAAGGATGATTTCATGCGTTACTTTATCCAGACTGATAACCGTTTCAAACATAGTTCTCTGTCCATCCTGAATAAACTGACCCATGGAATGAAGATCTGTGGTTAAATCCACTGATGCAGGGAAGATTCCTTTCTGATCTTTTCCCTCACTCTCACCAAATAACTGCTTCCACCATTCTGATACAAAATGAAGGGATGGCTCATAGTTTGCCAATATTTCAATACTCTTACCTTTTCTTAGTAAGATATTACGAACAGCAGCATAAAGCATCGCATCATTTTCAGCAAAAGGAGCAGATAGACAACGTGCTCTCATGCTGGCTGCACCTTCCATTAATTTCGTTATATCCGCACCACTTACCGCAATGGGCAGTAAACCTACCGCAGTCAATACCGAAAAACGTCCTCCTACATCATCAGGCACTACAAAACTTTCATAACCTTCCTCTGTTGCAAGATTCTTTAGGGCACCCTTTGCTTTGTCAGTTGTTGCATAGATTCTTTTTGCCGCTTCTGCTTTACCGTATTTCTCTATTAACAGCTTTTTAAAGACACGGAAAGCTATCGCAGGTTCCGTAGTTGTACCGGATTTACTAATCATGTTAATGGAAAAATCTCTCTCTCCAATGACATCTATTAAATGACTGATGTACGTACTGCTGATATTATTACCTACATAATAAATCTCAGGTGATTTCCGTATTTCTTTGGATACGGAATTATAAAAACTATGTCTTAAGAATTCAATGGCAGCACGGGCACCTAAATAAGAACCTCCGATACCAATAACTAATAATACTTCTGAATCCTGTTGTATTTTCTTAGCTGCTGCTTGAATACGGTTAAATTCTTCCTTATCATAATCAACAGGTAAATTAACCCATCCTAAAAAATCATTACCTGCTCCGGTTTTATTCAGAAGTTCTTCTTTAACACTCTCTGTAAGTTTTTCTATCATCTTTATTTCAGAATCGCTGATAAACCCTTTTGCTGCTGAATAATCAAACGTTACCTTATTGCTCATTTCATGCACTCCTTTAATTGCTGTTATAGGGTTATATTTCTGTAAAAATTCTTTGTTATTATTCTATCAAAGTGAGGCATGTTATTCAATATCTTTTTTTGTATAACCCATGTGTTAAATTATAGCAATAAGCAGTTTTTATTACCTTGGTACTATTCTCAGGCCAAAAATTCCTTTAAGATATCCTCAATTAACTTATCATCTTCTATTGAGGCTTGTCTGCCTTTTTTATGTACGGACTTTGATTTATTTTTTTCAGAAGAGTGTTCTTCCTTACCTTTTACAGCAGCACCTTTAAGGATTGTTTCTTGTTTCTCTGTATCCACTTTTACAGGTCCAACTGTTTCGGTAATCTCTTTATCCGGCTGTCGCTTATTAATTTGAATTTTCTGTACTTTAGCTTTTTCCGGTTTAAAGGTTTCCGTATGTGCGGGTTCAGGTTTGTACATCTTAACCGCAGCCACCACTTCCTGCCTGCTCATTTCTTCACTCTCTGCTTTTTTTTCAGGTTTCTCAGGCTTGTCCTCAGTTTTAGCAACAGTAACTGCGATATTATCTTCTTTAATTGCTTCTTCTTCCTGTTCCTGGATTTCCAAATTTCTGCGCTCCTGCACCTCACGAAGAAGATTTTCTTTTCTCTCCTGAGCAACGGTCTTATGCTCCTCACCGGTTAACCGTTCTGCAACAGCTTTACGCTCTGCCATTGCTTTGGATTCAGAGGGTTTTCTCTTCTCAGCTTTTGCCGCTTGTTTTTCTAACTGTAACGCTTTCTTTATCTCTTCCTGTTTTCTCTTTTCTTCTTTCTTTATTTCTTCCTCTGCTCGTACCTCTGCACGAATACGTTCAATTTCTGCACGTTCTGCCTCTCTCTTTTTCTCAAGAGCAAGCTTTACTTCTCTTTTTTGCCTTTCCGCCTCTTCCTTTACTCTTGTTTTGGCATCCTGCTTTTCTTTTCTATTTAGTTCTTTGGCAAGCTTTTTATCTTCCACCTTTTTGGCAGCTGCATTTTTCGCCTGTTCTTTCTTTAATTGCTTGTCCAATCGTTTTTCTTCTTTTTGCTGTCTTTTTAACTTTACTTTTTCAAATCTACCACTGATTTCTTTTTTGCTTTTCTTCTTCCCGGTTTCTAAAGACGCTGCCAGGAGAGAAGAACTATCAAAAGCCTGGACAGCTTCCTCTTTTAGATATTCTTTTCTGTACTGCTCAAGGAAATCAGGTTGACTTTGTTCCTGCTCAAGGCGTACTTTTAAAATATTCTCCAGGTAATCCTTCATATTCAGGCGAATTAACTCCTTTTTACCGCCCAGATTCATAAGCCCTTCTAAAAATATCAACATACCGCTTGTTAAGATACCCACAGAAAATGTACTTAATATTTGCTGTTTTCCACATTCATAAATTAACCCTAGAATAGTACTAATAGAGCCAAACAGTAGACATAGCATTAGAATTTGTCCACAGATGTTCTCCCATGTTGATAAAAGAATTCCACAAAATCTATGGCGAAAAACATACTTATCCACAAAGATATCCACATTATTCACACCTATTTTTAATTTATAACAGGTTTCGAACTTCTTTTTCATTGTCTGTGTCAGTTTATTTTTGGATGCAGCCATATTATCAGAGGCTTTAATTAGCCTTGAATATAGAATCCCCAGTAACAATTTTAGTAAGATTCCTAATGCGCAAAGAGCTACCATTATGTATATAAATAAATTTTGATTAAATAACTCTTGTATCACAAAATAATCCCCCTTTCTTTTCCCATTAATTTACAGTCATTATACTCAATAACTATTCATTTGAAAAGAGAGGAGGACGGAGATTCGATTGACAAATACATCCTTGGTTACACATGAACCTGTCTCGTTTTACATTTAGTTTCAGTAAAATTGTTTGTTTTTAGAGGTTGCGTGCTCTCCTTGTCGTGTACTGTCAATGAAAAATGGACAAACTTTTATATTATTTAAGTACCGGTACCAACGCTTCTATAAACTTTACTGTATGTTCAATGGCTTTTTCTTCGAATTTTCCATAATCCATGTGGGCACTATCGTCTGCTTTATCAGATATGGCTCGTATTACCAGATATGGGATATTGTTAAGATATGCTGCTTGTCCAATAGCAGCTCCCTCCATCTCTGTACAGTAGCCTTTGAACTGCTCTGCAATCCAGTTCTTTTTTTCCTTCTCACTGATGAACTGGTCACCACTTACAACTCTGCCACGGAAAACCTGTATATCCGGATTGGCCTTTACACATACGTCATAGGCAAGCCGGTTTAACGTATCTTCTGTCTGAAAGATTGAGGTTTTCATTCTCGGTATAACCCCGCCTGCATAACCAAAGCCGGTCGCATCTACATCATGCTGTAATGTATCTGTAGCAATTACCATATCTCCAATGTTGATTTCTGCTTTTAAAGAACCTGCGATTCCAGTGTTAATTACTAGCTCTACACCAAAATCATCTATTAATATCTGGGTACAAACAGCCGCATTCACCTTACCAATTCCGGAACGAACTATTATGCATTTTCTCTCCTGAAACAACCCTTCATAAAAATCCATTCCAGCCTTGCTTCTCACCTTAACTTCTGTCATTTTGTCTTTAAGTTGGTTAACTTCCTCTTCCATTGCACCAATTATACCGATTACATTCATTCTCATTCTCCTTCTTTTTTTAGATTAATTTAAGGTAACTGCGAACCTCTATTTAAGTAAATTATAGTCGAAGAAGGAAAATACCGCAATGCTATTTTAGTACATTATCTTTTCTTACAATTTTTACATTTCTTTTGTAATCACTAATCTCTCTTTACATTCCTTTACTATTGTGGTTACAATTACAAGTCCTATTGGCCCTAAAATAAAGCCTGCAAACCCGAATAAGTTAACCCCTGCATACATGGACATTAAAGTATACACCGGCTTTATACCAATTCGACTTCCTAAAAGTTTGGGTTCTAAAAACTGTCTGATAAGCTGACAACATAAATAAACTGTTAAAAGTATGGCGCCAGAATATAAATCCTTATTAATAATTTCAATAATCCCCCAGGGCACTAATATAAGACCGCTACCAAGGATGGGAAAAGCATCAAAAATTCCAATGGCAATACCGATTAATAGAGCGTATTTATTATGAATTAATAATAATCCTACCGTACATACTGCACCTATCAGCCCTAGCATAATAGCCTGAGTTTTTAGATACGCAATACCCATTTCTGATAATTTTCCGGTTACTATATGAATCTCTTGATAAAAAAAGGAGTTCTTAAAGCTTTCTGAATATTGATCCTCATCTTTTACTAATAATAAAACAGAAACCAAAACAATTAATATAATTCCCGCAAAACCTACGATACCAATTAGCAAGTTAATACTTCTGGTGGTAATAACGGGGATGATTTTATTTTTAACAATAACCAGTAGTCCATCAAAATTACTGTATATAAAACTTTGTACTGTACCAAGCTGAATACCAAAAAACTTATCACATCCTTCACTAAACCTATCCATGAAACTTCCTAACACTGATAAATAAATTGGGAGATTTCTTAGCAGGACGGTAAGTTGTTTTAAAAGCAAATCCACAAGATAACATAAAATCCATCCAAAACCCGTTCCTAAGATTCCTAGGGATATGATTCCTCCAAAGATTTTTGGCATACGAATTCTACGGTATAAGAACCGAACAACAGGAAGAATGGCTGCTGCAATAAGATAAGCCAGTATAAACGGTATAAAAAGTGGAAGAATATATTCAAACCCTATATAAACCCCTACAATAGATAAAATAAGTATCAGTAATAATTTTATTTTTTTATTATTGATAACCATAAAATCCTCCCTTCTGTCCTGTAATAATAGTCTTATACTTTTAATCTTAGCTTAAAACGATAACAATTTTTATTGTTTTTATATATTTATATAGAAAAACAGAGAGAACTCTTATACGTATCTCTCTGTCTGTATTGTATCACAATTATTATATTGTATGTTAGGCGATTGCTTCAAGCTTTTCAAAAGATTGGGTTATTCCTGTTTTCATAAAAATTAATTTATAAAATTCTGGTTACTTAATTACTACAGGTACAAAGCAAACGTCTGCTAACAGTGCCGCCTTTATGTCATTAAGTCCATCTATAACCATGTAATTATCTCCATCTCTCTTTACAGAGACAGGATTATCTAAGTAATAATTTATTTTTTTAAATTCTTCCACTTTGCCGGATAATTCTGATTTTTCCTCATTTGTAACAGTTCCTGAGTACAATCTTCTTGGTGACATCAAAATACGGGTACCTTCACTATACTTGCCGGTTTCCTGTTTTAATTTTTCCTGTTTCTTTGACTCTTCCATTATAATAGAGGCGGCAATCTCCGGAGAACAGTAAGTACTGTCTATTACTAAATCATAGTTGGCAAAATTAAAATATTCTAAATCATACATATCTTTGTAGCGTTGGTTTTCTGTCGCTGCTCTTGCGGCAAGCAATTCTCTTGCCTCTGTGACACTGGAATACTGCTCTTCTTTCCCTCTGTTATCATTCATGACACGTTCGGCAGCTACATTAAGACTTACGGATAAAAACACTTTAAATGATTCTTCTACAAAATTCCAGGCCAAACGGGAGTCAAATATAATATTCTTATGTTTATTTTCTCTAGATAGTCTGGCTGTTGCATCATCGATCATGTTATCATACTTCCGGTCACTGCACATAAGTTTATTCATCTCCAGAGTTGTCATATTCATCTCCCTGGCAAGTTCCCTCTGTACCTTCCCCGTTGAGTAAATCTCAAATCCATGCTTATCTTCTAAAATCTTGCATATCGTAGATTTGCCGCTCCCCAGATTTCCCGTTATAGTAATATGCATAATGGTCCTCCCTGATTATTCAAAAGGGGCCCCATTGTTATGCAACAGCCCCTTCTGTCATATCATTTATTTTTGCTTATAATGTAAGACATTATACCACTACATGTCCGTCCAGTAAAGAGTTTATTACATACGTGTCTTTAAAAATAATTGGTAATGTGCTTACTATTAGAATTTTTCAGAATGAATCTTATCAAGAGGTAATTTTTCTTCGCTATAAGGCTCTTTTTCTTCTGCCGGATACCCTAAAGCAATCACACATTCCACTCCATATTGTAAAGGAATTCCCAATACTTCCTTTACATAAGCTTCTGCTGTCTTATCCTCCGTCGTCATCCGTTCTCTTATCTGCACCCAGCAAGAGCCAAGGGTTAGGGAATGGGCTGTTAATTGAATGATTGTCCCAAGAATAGATGCATCTTCTATCCATACATCTGTCAGTTCCTTATCGGCTACTACTACAATACTTACAGCAGAACCAGCTATTAATTTAGAACTACCGCCTCTGCAATGACTTAATTCTAACAATGTTTCCTTATCTTCTACCACAATCAGCTCCCAGGGTCTTTTCCCCTTTGAAGAAGGTGATGTTAGCGCTGCCTTAAGTATGGTATTAAGCTTTTCCTGTTCAATTGGTTTATCCTGATATTTTCTAATACTTCTTCTTGTCTTTAATACGTCTAACATGATAGCTCTCCTTCATTAACTAGTAAGATAAAAAAGCTCTGCTTCCAACTGTTCTGCTTCTTTTTTATCATGCGTTACTATTACTACAACTTTACCCTTTGATTTTCGTTTCACATATTCTATAACCTCATGCCTAAGCTGTTCATCCAGCCCTTTAAAAGGTTCATCCATCAAAATAATATCACTGTCAGCTAAAATTGCCCTTACTATGGCAACTCTTCGTTTCATTCCTCCGCTTAAAAGGGATACCTTTTTATTTTGTATATCTAATAAACCTACAGCTTCTAATTCCTTTTGTATCCGTTCAGTACCTATCTCTTTCCTGCATACTAGTTTTATATTTGTAATAGAATCCAGATAGCCGCATAACCGGTCTTCCTGAAATACAGCCGTAATCCGCTTTTTATCAAGACCTTCTATTAACCCAGAATCAGCCTGTGTTAACCCCATTAGTATACGCAAAAGGGTTGTTTTTCCACTGCCGGAAGGACCCATAATACAAGTGATTCTTTCTTTATTCAGCTGCATCGTACACGCTTTTAATACCGGTACTTTATTATAGTATTTTGTAATGTCCTTTATTAATATACTCATTGCTCTGCTTCCTATCCTGCTTCGGGTTGTCTTGCTTTTCGTAATAGTATTCCAGAGCACATAAAACGGTGCAATGGACTTTAAAGATACTCTAAATCAGGTCACTGCTTTTAATACTCTTGCAAATGCAACTGTAAACAATTTCTCCGTTATTACACTAATTACTATAATAACAAATGTCCAAGCAAATAATTCTCCAGTCATCAGATATAGCTTGGCAGTATAAAGCTGTTCTCCAATGGAGTTTTTTGGTATAGCGATTACCTCAGCCGCTATACCCGCCTTCAAACATAGGCCAAGTCCCACTGTACTTGCTGTAAAAAAGTACGGTGCAACGGCAGGTATATACAGATATCTGATTTTTCTTAAGGGGTTTATGCGAAAAACCTTAGCCATTTCTAGCAACTTTTCATCTGTCGATCGGATTCCATGCAATACATTGGTGTATATGACTGGAACTGTCATTAAAAACGAGGTTAGGATAGATAAATTTCTTGACGATATCCACAACAATGCAAGAATAATGAAGGACGCTACAGGTGTTGCCTGTACCACCTTCATAAATGGATTAACCAATTCCTTAATCAATAAAAACTTCCATGCTAAAACAGCAAAAAGAATACCTACACCAACAGCCATACTAAAACCAGTCATTATCTTTGCAAAAGAAAAGAAAATTGACTTCCAAAAAACTGCCTTATACACTAAATCCACAAAGGCCATTACCGTAGTTGCCGGAGATGCTAATAATATGCTTTTATTAACTGCCATACTTAGCAATTGCCAGAATAGAATCCAGAACACCGCCGCAAATATCTTATATCGGATAGCATGTAAAATGGAACTTATTTTTTTGCGCATAAGTAAATACCTACTTCTTATAGTAAAAATCCTCCCCAGGCAGTTGTCCTCCTACCGTCTCAGGATTCTGACCATAAAGGGTTTCTAAGTATCCTTGTATTTTAGCCTGCATTTCCTCACCTTGCAAGAAAATTATATTGCAATACGGTATGGCTTTTTTGGCAACCTCAGCTTTAATGATATCAAATTTCTCAATGAGTTCAGCTGCCTCCTCTGTATTCGTAGTTACATACTCTGCGGAAGCCTCATATTCTGAAAGAAAAGTATCTACAGCCTCTTTGTTATTTTCCAAAAAATCTTTTCTAAAGACCAGAACACCTGTTACTACACTACTGCCATTGGTACTGATATCTTCCCATTCTTCTGTAATATCAAGAGCAATACGCAGTTTATCATTGTTTAGCATTGCAGTTGTTACAAAAGGCTGTGGAAGCATAGCTACCGCATCTTCCTTTTCACTAAGCAGAGCAGCAACCTCTGCCGCTTCGGCCTTATATTCAACTGTTACGTCCTTATCGCTTTCCAGCCCATAAGAGGATAATAAGTAATTAAGGGTATATTCCGGAGTAGTACCCTTTCCAGTGGTATAAATAGTTTTTCCTTTTAAGTCTTCTACCGAATGAATGGTATCGCCGGTTTCAACTATGTATAATACCCCCAAGGTATTAATACCGGCAGTTACAATCTGTCCCTGTGTTTTATTGTATAGGACAGCGGCAAGATTACAGGGTATCGCTGCTGCATCATAATCTCCTTTTATAATTCCCGCTGTTATTTCATCCGGTGTACCTGCTATTGTAAATTCATAGGTATTCAAAACCCCGTCATTGGCGGAAGCTTCCATAACCTGAATCATACCCATAGAAGTAGGCCCCTTTAAAGCTGCTACTTTTATAGTAGTTTTCTCTAACTGTGGTGCATCCCCTGCTGTGGATGCCTGGCTTTTTTGCTCTGCCTGTTTCTCCTCTTTTGTAGTATCAATTAAAGTACCTTCTGATTTTGTCTCATCTGTTACGCTACTACAGCCTCCTAACAAAGCCAGACATAAAACTGCCAGAAGAAAGATCGTTTTTACATTTTTCATATGCCCTCCCATTACTTACCGCTTACTTAATCTATTATTTACCAGATTTTGAATATACTGTTTTAACACTGATTCCTTCTAACATACCTAACTTGCCTGAAAGGGAGCTGATGGTATTATTATCTGCATCCATTACAATACTAATTATGTTTACGCCCTTTTGTTTATAGGGAATCCCCATTCTTCCTACTATATACTCTCCATATTCATGAAGAATCTGATTGATATTCTCTACCTCTCCCATATTCTCAACTATAATACCAATTAGTGCAATTCTTGTTTCCATCTTTAACTCCCATCTACGATCTTTTTGCCGTGTACAAAGCAAGGGGTTGAATATTATTTATTCACCCTCCACCTGTGATAATTTCTGCTGTTATTTAAATAATCGGATTCGCGTGAAAAAAGCCCTCTCATCAAATATATCCGTGTTATGCACGAATGAATAGAATGGATGCGCTCACTTCTTTTACCCTATTTTACCAACTTTCTACTAAAAATAAAAGAGCTACTTTTCATTTCTCATGCATTCTAACTACTGTAGTTTCTGGAATTAGTACTGTTGAAATTAAAATAAGGTTGCAAATACACTATTTGCTTCCATATTTTCTTCTTTAAAAGATAATGCCAGCTTTGTGGGCACCTACTCGTACATTCGCTGTACGAGTAGGCATACAAAAACTGGCAATGTATCTATAAACCTGTATTTAGAATCAGACCTTAAACCGATAACCTACACCCCAGATGGTTTCTATATATTGCGGTTTTGAGGTATTAAATTCAATCTTTTCCCTGATTTTCTTAATGTGTACTGTAACAGTTGCAATATCACCAATAGATTCCAAATCCCAGATTTCCTGAAACAGTTCTTCCTTGGTGTATACATGGTTGGGGTTTTCAGCCAAAAAGGTAAGCAAGTCAAATTCTTTGGTCGTAAAACTTTTTTCTTCCTCATTTACGTATACTCTTCTTGCTGTCTTATCAATTTTAATTCCACGGATTTCTATGACCTCATTTTCCTTGGAACCAGAGCCTATCAACCTTTCATACCTGGCAAGATGTGCCTTTACTCTGGCAACCAGCTCACTGGGGCTAAAAGGTTTTGTAATATAATCATCCGCTCCCAGACCCAGTCCACGAATCTTATCAATATCATCTCGTTTGGCTGAAACCATTAGAATAGGAATGTTCTTCGTGGCACGGATTTTTTTGCATATTTCAAAACCATCAACTCCCGGCAGCATTAAATCAAGAATTACCAAATCAAAGTTTTCTGACAAAGCTCTTTTCTCACCTTCATCACCGGTGGTTTCCATTTCCACTTCAAAACCGCTTAATTCCAGATAATCCTTCTCCAGTTCTGCAATTGCAACCTCATCTTCAACAATTAATATCCTACTCATGTTCCATTCCCTCCTTGCACTTCTTTAATGTAAATAATATAGTAGTCCCTTTTCCTTCTTCACTTTCCGCCCATATGTTACCGCCATGATCTTCAATTATCTTCTTTGCTATAGCCAGACCTAAACCGGAACCGCCTTTTGCTAAATTTCTTGATGCATCTGCCCGGTAAAACCGATCGAAGACAAATGGTAAATCTTTAGGAGCTATTCCAGATCCATTATCTTCAAAGGATAGGCGGATAAATTCTCCGCTGTCACTTACTCTTATCTTGATTCTGCCGTGTTTTATACCAATGTATTTCACTGAGTTACCTACTATATTGTTAATTACTCTTTTTAACTGCTCGGCATCCGCCTCTACTTTTGTATCCGGATTCGTTTCATTCACATAATCTATTTCAATGTTCTTAACTTCCAAATCCAGCGCAATTTCACTAATACAATCGTTAAAATAATCCTTTATATTAATATAGCTGAAGGTATAGGGCATGGTATTACAGTCGATTTTAGAATAAAGGGATAATTCATCTACTAGGGCAGATAAATCACTTGCCTTTGTATAAATCGTTTTTACATATTTCTCCTGCTTCTCTTTCGTATCGGCAACACCATCTAAAATCCCTTCCGCATATCCTTTTATAGCGGTAATTGGCGTACGCAGGTCATGCGATATGTTACTGATTAATTCCTTCATATCTTTTTCATATTTTAACCGAACATCAATCAGTTCCTTTAGGCGAACCCGCATTTCCTCAAAATCCACACACAACTGTCCAACTTCGTCTTCTGGGTCACCTTCTATGGAGTAATCCAGATTCCCTTCCTTCATAGCGTCTGTAGCTGCATGAAGCGTATTTAGAGGCCTTAAAATACTTTTGTATATCCATATTATAAGCACTGCTGCTGTTATAATCACAATAAATACCAGGGAGCAGACCACTTGAATTGCAGAGGATTTAATCTGAGGCACCAAAGTATTAACATCCGTAATAACAAAGATACTTCCTTCCGTACCGTCCGAGTAATAAAAATCCTGCTGCTTTAGCAGAAAGGGTCTGTTTTCATCAATATAGATTCCCCCTTCTCTATCTGTGGTATACTCACCAAACAAAGGAAAGCTATTTTTAATGGTGTGAAGATTGGTTGCATTACCGCTATATATGAATTCTTCTCCTTTTCGTACCGCAAGATATGAATACTTTCCTTTTAATTCACTGTTTAAATACTCCAAATAATCCGTGTCTTCAAACTTTTTGGGCTCCTGCAACGCCGTTAATACAATTTCGTTATATACGCCCCTTGTCAGCCGGTTTAGTACCTGCAGGGGATTGGATAGAATCTTTAAGGTATTCGTACTTACATCATAGGTTTGCTGTATTGCATTGTCTTGATAATTAATAATTGTCCCAACGGCAAGAGTAATTAAAAATACCGGCAGGGCGGTTATAATTAAAAAGGCTGTTAAAAGCCTGCTTTTCAGTTTCAAATGTATCACCTGCTTTACTTATATTAGCTCCCATTGCATGCCACCACTAGTTTATTTTATCATTATAGCATAATGATTCCATAAATACACCTAAACTAACCATTACCTTTCTTAATTATTTATAAAAAAAGCTTGCTGCAAAAAAGGAGTATAAATCCTTCTTTGCAACAAGCCGTCTTACAACCTTGCTATCAATTTCTTATAAATACTTCTTTAAAGCTTCTGCTTTGTCAAGCCTTTCCCAAGGCAAGTCAAGCTCGTTACGTCCAAAATGTCCGTAAGCAGCAGTCTTTTTATAGATAGGGCGTCTTAAATCCAGCATTTTAATAATTCCTGCCGGGCGTAAGTCAAAGTGTTCTCTGACTATTTCAATTAATTTATCATTAGCAAGCTTACCGGTATTAAATGTTTCAATCATAATGGAGGTAGGCTGAGCCACACCAATTGCATAGGAAAGCTGAATCTCACACTTGTCCGCTAAACCGGCCGCAACGATATTCTTAGCCACATAACGAGCTGCATAAGATGCTGAACGATCTACTTTTGTACAGTCTTTTCCGGAAAAAGCACCGCCGCCGTGACGAGCATATCCGCCGTAGGTATCAACGATAATTTTACGTCCGGTAAGACCGCTGTCTCCATTCGGTCCACCGATGACAAAACGTCCGGTAGGATTAATAAAGAACTTTGTATTTTCATCAATTAAATCTTTCGGAAGAATTTCATCAAACACATACTTCTTAATATCCTTATGTATCTGCTCCTGCGTAACGTCTGGACCATGTTGTGTGGATAATACCACTGCATTTAAGTGGATTGGTTTGCCGGCTTCATCGTATTCTACTGTTACCTGTGATTTGCCATCAGGACGCAGATATGGCAATACTCCCTCTTTTCTAACCTTCGTTAATTGTTTGGTTAACTTGTGTGCCAGATAGATTGGATATGGAAGATATTCTTCTGTTTCGTTGCTGGCAAAACCAAACATCATACCCTGGTCTCCTGCACCGATAGCTTCTAATTCATCCTCTGACATAGTATTTTCTCTGGCTTCCAAAGCCTTATTAACGCCCATTGCTATATCTGTGGACTGCTCATCAAGTGCTACAATAACACCGCAGGTATTGGCATCAAAACCATAATCTGACCGGTCATAACCAATCTCTCTTATCGTCTCGCGTACAATTTTTTGGATATCTACATATCCGCTGGTTGTAATTTCACCCATTACTAATACTAAACCGGTTGTAATAGAGGTCTCACAAGCTACACGGCTCATAGGGTCTTGCTCTAATAAAGCATCTAACACGGAGTCAGATACCTGATCACAGATTTTATCAGGATGTCCTTCTGTAACTGATTCTGATGTAAATAATAATTTGTTCATGTAATCTCCTTCCTTAAAGACGGCAACAGCAGTTTATTCCTGCCAATTGCCATAGAAAGCGTCTATTTCTCTTTGAATATGCATGTATAAATCCGTCAGTCTATGAAGAGAACGATTCTGCAATGCAGCACCCCAATGTGATGTACACTCTCTCCGAGACACTTTTATTCCAAATTTTGGGGAATAAAAAAAGCCCGGCTAAGACGGACTTGATTAAAACAATATCAAATCCTCTTATTGTTCGATTACTCGCTCAGGTTGGCACCTTCCACTTTCGGGGGTTGCCGTGACTTCATAGAGCCTTTACTCTCCGTCACTCTGAATAAGAGAAATATGCTTTTCAATTTTTGTGTTATGATTTGAGCATATACTGTTTTTAATACTTTGTCAAGGGTTTTTTGATAAATTGTAATATTTTGTAATAGTATTATAAAAACCTTATTACATTCATCGTTTTTACATATGCTAATCAGCTTTTGATTGACAATACATGGCAATTTTCATATACTAATCTTAAGTTTTAAGCTGATTTTTGTCACTTTCTTTTTTACTTAACTCAATGAAGTTAATACTCCTACAAGGAAGTAAATCTCCACGGAGGGAGTAATGTATGCAGGATGCGGATAGGAGAGTATAAATACTATGAGAACAAGGCGAATATCAATAAGACAAGCTGCACCGGGGATGGTTGCCGCAGATGATGTCTATAACAGCAGTAACCAAATGGTTATCTCAAGAGGTACTTTGTTAACAGATAAGATTATAACCAGACTTAAATTTTATTGTATCAGTGACTTAAATATTGTGATTCCTGATAAGAACAAACCACAGCCAACAGTCAACCAAGCATCAAGCCAATCTCAGCGGCTGCGGGAAACCGTTGAATTCAAACAATTCAGTAATACCTTTAACGAATCGGTTCAAGACTTTAAGGGGGAATTAACAAAGATATCTTCAGAGGATACAGAGATTAATGTAAATGGTTTATTAGAACAGACCAGTAAAATCCTATCAAACAGCAGAAATGGAATTCATGTATTTGATATGCTTCATTGCATGAGAGAATATGATGACATTACTTATGTCCATTCCGTAAATGTATCTTTGTTATGTAATGTCTTCGGACAATGGTTAAAACTTCCTGAAAAAGACATCGAAGTGCTTACTTTAAGCGGTCTGCTTCATGATATTGGAAAACTCACTCTTCCCTCCCACATTATTAACAAACAAGAACGACTAACTCCTTCTGAATATGCAATCATAAAGACCCATACTCTTCAAGGTTTTAATGCCCTAAATAATAAAAACATTGACCCGAGAGTAAAACAGGTTACCTTAATGCATCACGAACGCTGTGACGGAAGTGGTTATCCCAATGGTTTAAAAGGAAATGAAATAGATACTTTTGCCAGAATTGTTGGAATTGTTGATGTATATGATGCTATGACTTCCGCAAGAGTATACCGACCGGCTTTAAGTCCCTTTGATGCCATCCGATTATTTGAAACAGAGGGCTTGCAAAAATATGATCCTCAATTTATTATGATATTCCTAAATGAGATTGTACAGGCTTATGTTGGAAACCGTGTCCGCTTAAACAATAAATTAGAAGGCGAAATACGTATGATTAACAAACACGCCTTGTCAAGGCCGGTTATTCAACTAAGCACCGGCTTTTTAGATTTATCCCGAGAAAAGGATATATACATAGAAGCTGTTTTATAATTATTTTATAATTATGAACAATCAATCGTATTAAAAATACAATTGATGAGGGATAACTATTAGGTTCCGGAATAAGAAAAATCAGGGTGTTGATTACTCAACACCCTTACTTATCAACCAACTTTTAACTTAAATTTCTGTACTGCTTTTTCATCTTCAATATCAATTTTAGCCATCACAGCCCCAAGACATTGCATCTTGCTTTCAAAGTTCTCATAGCCTCTTTCAATATATTCTACCTGTTCAACAATCGTAAAGCCTTCTGCAACCAGACCCGCAATTACTAAAGCAGCTCCTGCTCTTAAATCCGGAGCACTCACTATAGCACCGGTCAGACCCTTAACACCTACAATAATAGCAGTGTTACCTTCTACTTTTATATTGGCACCCATTCTTGCCAGTTCATCAACATAACGTAATCTGTTTTCAAATACGGTTTCTGTTACTATACTTGTCCCTTCAGAGGTAACAAGAGTTGCAGAAATCTGTGGCTGCATATCTGTTGGAAAGCCAGGATATGGCAGTGTTTTAACGTGTGTGTGGCCAAGAGTTCCATTAGCACTAACTCTTACTGCATCATCATATTCTTCTACAGTCGCACCGATTTCAATTAACTTAGCAGTAATTGCTTCTAAATGCTTGGGAATAACATTTTTTATTAAAACATTACCTTTTGTAGCTGCTGCTGCAAACATAAAAGTTCCAGCTTCTATCTGATCTGGTATAATAGAGTATTCAGTTCCCTTTAAAGCCTCTACACCTTTGATACGGATTACATCTGTACCCGCACCTTTGATATTAGCACCCATACTGTTTAAAAAGTTAGCAACATCAACCACATGAGGTTCCTTCGCAGAATTTTCAATAATGGTGACTCCCTCTGCAAGAGTGGCTGCAAGCATAATGTTAATGGTTGCACCTACACTGATACAGTCCATGTATATATGATTGCCCTTTAATTCCTTAGCTTCTGCCTTAATCATTCCATGCTCAATTTTAACAATTGCCCCTAATGCCTCAAAACCTTTTAGATGCTGATCTATTGGTCTGCTTCCAATATTACAGCCTCCAGGTAAAGCTACCTGAGCTCTTTTGAATTTGCCAAGCAAAGCTCCTAATAAGTAGTAAGAAGCTCTGATTTTACGGATAAATTCGTAATCAATGCACATAGAATCTATCTTACTTCCATTAATTCTCACAGAATGTTTATCTACTCTTTCAACTTTAGCACCAATTTCTTCAATTGCTTGTAATAGGACATTAATATCCCCGATATCCGGCAGATTTTCTACCAAAACTGTATCATTTGTCATGATAGCCGCAGAAAGGATTCCAAGCGCCGCATTTTTCGCTCCGCTAATGGTAATTTCACCCTGCAAAGCATTGCCGCCTTTAATAATATACTGCTCCATTGCACACCTCATAATTTTAGTCCGTTCATTTATGTAAATCCTGTTTTACACTTCTATTATTTGTAAAAACTGCTAGAACAACATGATTATACCATAAATCAACGGGTTGTAAAATATTTTTTAATAATAAATCTATTTGCTGTAAATTTTATAGCTAAAAAGTATTACTTCTAGTTATAGTATATTCCAGCATTCGAATTTCTTACCTTGTATTTTTTTCTTCTTTTGTTTTTAAAAATGTTTATGTAAAAATCACCGGCATTGGATGGCTGAAGCAATTTTTTCCATAAGCTCTTCCTGGTCTAAGTTTTCACCATCTATTATAATATGGGCATACTCTTCATAAAGAGGACAACGCTCATTATAGAGGGATTTTAAAGTTTGTCCATCCTGAAATACAACACCTCTTTGTTTAATGTTACCCAGCCGGTTTTTAATCGTTTCGTATTTTAACTTTATATAGACTATAATACCTGTATCACGAAATTTTTCCATTGCATCTAAACAGTAGATAATACTTCCGCCTGTAGCAATTACCGTACTTTCTGTTTGTATGTCCCGGTTAACCTGATTTTCAATTGCAAGAAAACCTTCCAGACCTTTTTCTTCTATGATGTCTTTTAATAATGCTTGTTCCTGCTCTTGTATCACCAAATCCGAGTCCAGGAACTTATAGCCCAGAACTTTTGCAAGAATAATACCTATTGTACTTTTTCCAGCAGATGGCATTCCAATCAGCACTATGTTTTTCATGTACAGCATGTCCTTTCGCACATAATGAACAGATTATATCATTTTTCTGTCCTCTCGCCAAGTACTTTTTACTTTTTCCTATATATGTTGAATTTAGTTTTTACTTTCCAGAACACCAAAATATTTATATTATATAGTGTTTTATGACTCAAATACGCAAAAGCTAAATTTGTCTTCTCCTATATAAAACTAATTTAAGATTTTCTTGTGGCGCTTTTCCCTGATTTTTTCTTTACACTATAACCAAAGTTGCCAAGGATATCTGAAAGCCCATAATACTCTCCATGGGAATATACAATAGGCTTCGCTTTGCTTAACTCAAATTTTCCTTTTTCGTTCATATATGCTTTATCAGCATGTACACCTAAAACCTCAGCAATGAACATATCATGGGAGCCTAATTTTAGTATTTGGCTAACTCTGCACTCAATATTCACTGGTGACTCTTTAATAAGAGGGGCTGATACAAAATCTGCCGGCATGGGTGTCAGGTTCATATCTTTAAATTTATCCACTTGCCTGCCGGATCTGACTCCACAGTAGTCCACCGCACGAGTTAACGCCTCTGTTGATAAATTAATGACGAATTCTTTTGTTTCTTCAATAATTTCGTAGGACAAGCGGGAAGGTCTTAAGGATATATAAACCATGGCCGGATTGGTACAGATTGTTCCTGTCCAAGCTACTGTTACGATATTATTCTTTCCTTCCTTACTCTGGCAGCTGATTAAAACAGCCGGCAGAGGATATAGCATGTTACCCGGTTTCCACAATTCCTTATCCATGAAATCTACTCCAATCCATATAGGTCTAAATATTACTACCCTTTTTTAGAATTATATTATATAATGTATGTATTATAAAAACTAATCAGAAGTCAGGTTTAAATACCTGGTTTACCACAGATAGCAAACCTTGAGGTGATACGAATGAATAATTTAATAAACATCGAATCTGTATCGGAAGAGGTCCAAAATAAAGTAAGACAGACTTTAAAATTCCGTACGGGAAAATTTGTATGGCGTGTTAAATTCACCGCGCCGCTTAACCCTGCAACAGTTAATAACAGGAACCTGTATGTGACCACCTTAGCCCAGATACCTTTAAAAACCCATATCCGCTACGATTCCATTAATAATTATATTGAAATTGAGCCCCTGGAACCCTATGCGGAAAAAGAATCTTACATACTTGTCATTACACAAAAGGTTAAATCCCGGGGCGGCAAAAACCTCAAAAAAGAAGTACAGCTGCAATTTAGCCTTTAATTATTATCCTGTACCAGGGTCTGCATCAGTGCAGGGATAATCTGCTTTTTCCTTGATACAACACCACTAAGATATACCTCATCGGTGTCTTTACCCAGACTGAAAGCATTTAATAATAATTCTCTTGCCCCATTACCCTGGTACAAAAGTTCTGTAGAGCTGTCCATAATATTCGTAAGCATGAAAAACAACATGGCTACGCCATGGTCATGGTATGCTTTCTGCATATATGGAACCAGCTTTTCTTTTATTGCCTCCAATTCATCCTGGGTCATGGAGTTAATTTGTCCAACTCCAAAGGTTACATCCCCGGCTATAAACTTTTTAAAATCCTGATAGAAAATTTCTTCCGGAGACTTTGACGTTAAATTACTTCCTGCCGCAAACATTTCCTTTGCGTACTGCTCCACTTCAATACCTGCAATATTGGCCAGAGCCTCAGCAGAAGCCCTGTCAATTTCGGTGCAGGTTGGTGAACGATACACTAAAGTATCCGATAGTATTGCCGAACACAAAAGACCTGCAATAGGTGGCTCAACTTCTATTCCATTTTCCAAATACATCTGATAGATTATAGTTGCCGTACAACCCAAAGGCTGATTTCGAAAAAATACCGGATTCATTGTTTCTAAGCTTCCAAGTCTATGATGGTCAATGATTTCAAGGATTTCTGCATCCTCTAAGCCGTCTACTGCCTGGGATTTTTCGTTATGATCTACTAAAATCATCTGTTTTCTCTTTGCTCCCAGTAAGTTTCTGCGGGATATCATACCACAATAATAGCCGTCCTTCGTTAAAATAGGGAAATCCCTATGTCTTTTTTTTGCCATGATTCCCCTGATATCTTCAATAAAGTCGTCGTTGGTAAAATATAAAAGCTCCTGGTCTGTCATAAAGTAACGGATTGGTATGCTCTGGTTAATTAATCTGGTAGCTGTAAATGTATCATAGGGAGTCTTTATAATTTTACAGTTATTATTTTGAGCTAACTTGGTAATTGTCTTAGATACATTCGCGCCATCACATACAACAATACAACTTGCATTCATCTCAATGGCACACAACTGGGATTCGTATCTGTTTCCAAGGATTACTATATCTCCTTGTTCAATATAATTCTCCATAAGATCAGGATTTGCCGCCGCAATTAAAACCTTCCCCTCTGCAAATACATCCTCTTCATTCCCGACAACAAGTTCACCCTCTAAGGTCTCCACAATATTAATACATGGTGTCTGCGCCTTTGTTAATATACGGTTATCGTATACATCCATATAGGATTTCGCAATATCTCCGACCGTAATAAGACCTTCTAGATGGTTTTTGTTATCCACAATCGGAAGGGTTACCACATTATTTTCTTTCATATATGCCCAGGCAATCTTTAAGGAAATTCCTTGGTTGACTCCTTTTGTGCGGCGTATTTCGATATCCCTAACCTGTGTTCGTACATCTGATAAGTAACTTGGAGTTTTCACTCCAAAACGTTCTAAAACAAATTTAGTTTCAGAATTGATCTGGCCTGCTCTTTTTGCTTTATATTCTCCACCCGTTATCTTTTGCTTTAATCTAGCATAGGCAATAGCAGAGCAGATAGAATCTGTGTCTGGATTAACATGTCCTATTACATAAATTTCGTTGTTCATTATTACACCTCATAGAGGCCTATTATATGCCGTCTTCCTTAAGAAACCGGCTAATATACCTCCTGCCACTCTGACTTATATTGAAGGAAGTTTCCTGTGGCACCCTTTCTTCGTTATTTTCCTTCAATCTTCGGGTCAAATACATAATTAATCTTTGTTAATTAATGTTTATTGCTTTTGCTGTGTTTTCACTCTACTTCACAGTAAATTCTACCTGCCAGCAAAATCTTCCTCTATAATATATAATAAGTCTTCGGAATCAAGGCTTCTGTTGCCTAGTATCTCAGACAGCATTTGTCTATAACGATTATCTGCTGACTGTATTATCTCCTTGGCAAATTCTATAACTGCCCCAAGACGCTCCTCAGGCTTTAAATCAGCCATTCTTAATTTTACTTTTTCAAAAAAAGCCTCTTCCACACTTTCGGTAAACAAATAATCCTTTCCATTTATATAGGCAACTGCAAAACCAGTCAAATCCCTGTCGGAATATTCCGGAAGATGGATACTGTTTTTAAAATATTCTGCCAGATGTTTATCCCCATTTAAAAAGGATTGAAACGCCTCCTCTTTATCCTCCAAAATAACAAGAATATTTTCTTTCATTTCCGATAATAAATCAAGTAATTTTTTTTTACCTGTCGAGTCCAGGCTACCAGCCTCTTCAATCACTAAAGACCCATTATATAGCTTATTCTTTTTTGACAGTATATCCAAGGCATTAAACCTATCACCGCTTATTATTGCTATTTTGTTGCTTTTAATCCAATTGAGGCAATGAAGACCTTTGCATATCTTTTTTGCAAGCGTTGTCTTCCCTGTTTTTTCACCGCCAGTTATAAACATATGGTTAATGGTAGTATAATCGGACAGAATGGTTTCTAAGCAGTTTTTTATCTGCTCTCTAGTATAATCCCAGCGATAAAAATATCCTAGTTCTTTTTCCGTTTCATAGCCTGCTTCTGAAAAAACACTGTAAATAGTATTCTTAGCGGCTGGATAGACTACTTCTGATTGAGCATCAATCCATTCTTTTTTTGTCTGCTCATAATTCTGCGTATTATTATCCTCCGGGTTTTTAACACCTGTCATGGGATTTAAGTCATTAAAAGGTTCTTCTTCCGGCTGTATAGACGTATCTTCTACCTGTACTTCCTGATTTTCAGCTTTTATGTCGTCTGTCGCTTCTTCATACTGGCTATAGACCTGGGCATTGGATTCTTCCTGAGGAATTACTGTATTCTCCTCCGGTTGGTAGTAAGAATCTTCTTCGGACTGCACTCTTAGTTCTTCTTTAGACTCTGAGACTAAAGATTCCTCTGTCCTTTCATCCTCTGTCCATTGTACTTGTTGTTCCCCTGAAGACCATACATCTGTCAACAGCTGCCATTCCTCTCCAGTATACTCTCCCTTCCATTCCTGTACATCTGCTTCAGTGTAAGTCTCCTCCTGTTTTAAGATTGCAGTGGCTGCCGCTGCTGTCTCCTCCCTAGCTAAAAACTGGTCTATTTGACTGCGAATGGAACTATAATCTTTGGTTTTATCAAGCCCCAGCCGCATTTCTGCTTCTTTTTTCTCTTTCGCTTTTAACATGTGAACCGGATTAATTTCCCCTACATAGTATGCCTTTAATAATCTGGCTTTTTCTACATAGATACCATCACCAAACCACAATATAATGTCACTGCATTCTCTGACGCACTTATCCTTTAATCCTGCTTTATGATATAACTTTGCAAGCTCATACGCCCACATTTCAATATATTCATGCTCTTTTAACTTTTCCAGAGAGGATATTAATATCTCATAAGGCTCTTTGTTTAACTTGTCAATGCAGTAGCGGAATACAAAACGATAAGAATCCTGAGGTGCTATTTTTATGTACTTTTCTAAGTACTCCTCGGCCTCTCTGGCATTTCTACGTTTAATCGAAGTCTCTACCAGCTGGTATAATACTCTTCTGGTTTTCGTTTTTGAATATATTTTTAAAAGAACTTCCACTGCTTCCCCGTAACGCTCATTCTGGGAGTAGACATCAGCGATAATACTTAAATCCGTCAGGGTTTTTATTCTGCTTATATCCATGGTATCCAGTACCTTAGCTGCCTTTACATACTGGTTTTGCTCCATTAAACGCCTGATTTCTTCTATTTTAACTATATTCTCGTAACGTTCCATCTTTCACTCCATGCCTTTCCGTTTATTATACAGCCAGTGCTGTTTTGCTCATGCGTTTTTACGGGTATTTCTGTATTCCTTCCCCATCTTATAGTACATTGTTTATCTTACCATTCTCAGGAGATTTGTACAAGGTCTGGGTAATTTAAAGTTATAAAATAAGCTGTTTGGCAGCATTAACAAGGTTCATTGATTACAAAAAGCAACAAGATCTGCCCTGGAATAAAAAACGGCAGGCCTTGTTGCTGTCTCATTGTATATTATAATTCCTTATAAAACACATAGGTTTCTTTGAGTTCTTCCGTAATTTCTACCCCCTCTTTTTCCAGAGCACGATATCTTAAATCCAATTCTTTCACTTTTTTTAAATTATTTCTGTTAAAACGATCCATAGCATCGGCAAATAAAGGCTGTCCCTTTATTCTTTCCCTTATGGACCGGGCAAACGGACAATAGGTTGCTAATATTCCCCTGGCAACTCGATTCAAGCGCAGACCACCATTTGCTTCGCTTTTAACCCATGCCTCATAGTCTATTACAAAAACTTCTCTATAGTTATTTCTCCCCTTTTGAATCTGCGCTTTCAGCTTCTCTTTCATTTCTTCTGATAAATCACGATTTTTGCGGTAAAATTGTATGTAATCCGCATATTCTGAGGTTAAAGATTTTTCTTTTATATTGTTCCAGGCAGTTCCTTGAATCGATCTGCATAATTCCCAGCGGAATTTTCCGAAGATTTTTACCAATATATCCTTTAAAGAACCCTCAATAAATATAGGCAACATAAATCTACCTTCATTGCTCTTTCTCTTGCCTGTTATTTCCTGCCACATAACTCCATTACAACCCACGGTCGGGAATAAGATTATATCAGGGAATACCTGCTTCATAATATATTCTTTAACTATTTTTTTCTCGGGATTCACATACAAAATCTCCCTATGAAAAATAGAATAGTCAATCTCAAGAAGCTCATTGACAACCTCGTTCACTTTCCTTTTAGTTGCCAACAAAGTCTTAAAACCTTTTACAACGTTATCGCCAAACAAAAAGGGGACAAAGGTACTGATTTGCCCGTTTACAAGCCTGTGGTTATACCGGAACATGTTCCGCATTTCATATAACACTTTTTGTACCGGATTTTCAAGAGCCTGCTTTTCTTCTTCAATTGTAATCTCGCCGCGTTTTTTCTTCTCTCTTAACATATCCACGTAATCCTGATCAAATTCATTTTTGGAAGGCTCTTTTTCACCCTTTAGGATACAGGTCAACCAGGATTTTATATTATATACCGGACAGGAACCAAAGTCTTCTTCCTCTTCTTCCAAATAATAAAGTTCCCTTAATTGCTCACCCGACAACATACGCTCATCCATATAGGCATATTTTAAGAACAAATCGATAACCTTAGGAATGGTTCTATCTGTACAGGATTTTAGAAAGACTAACTCGTATACCTCATAAAAGTGTACCATTAACTTTTTACGGAGCACTCTTGTAGTATCGTCGGTAGACATTTTATCTTTTAAATTAATATAATCTACAATTGCCTGTTTAAAATCATCAGCCTTTTCTTTTGTCTGCCCGGAATAGTTAAGAATTTGTACGAGAGAATCCTTTAATTCCTCCGTAACTTCCTTAACCTCACTCTCGGTATACATAAAGTTGTTTTCCATCTGTTCTTTTCTATTACTGCTCTTAGATAATAGAAAATAGTAGATTTCTTCCATACGTTTCCGCTCGACCTCTAAGTCATAACCCACTTTTTCTTCGAAGATTTTCTCAACCATATTTATCTGGTCAATGATGCTGTCAATAATCTTAATGACATCTCCACTATAGCCACCCTTTTCGTCAATAGATATGGCTAGGGTGGCAAAGCATTTGAATAAGCAGTCTTCTGAATTGTTCATAAGACAGAAAAACAGCTCTTTAATATATTCCGTCAACTCTCCACATTCAGATATCAACTGTGATGCAAGCTCCGCAGTTTCTTCCACAAGATATAGGGTTACCGTATCTCCCGAAGAACAAAAAGATTTCCAGGTATCTACTGGAATTTTAGCACACTCCTTATAATAATCAAGCTTCCGTTCGTCTATGGTATAGTCACTGTCATATAACTCCATATCTTTAATGGATGGGATTACAGTCACCGGATACCCCAGCCTATTGCCTGTATCTGTATATATCCGGTTATTTTTATCTATAAAATGATATAATTGTTCTGCGGTTGTTTTTAGGGCATGGTAGGCTTTTTCAAGCTCACTTACATACCTTGTTAAGGATGCAGCCATTAATCCTTTGTAATCTTTATTAGATGTAAAGACTTCTGCCAGTTCATCCGTTGTCTGAACAGGAAAACAATAAAACAACACTTCATCATATGCGGTATAGTTATTGATGTATTGTCCGGAAAACAGGTCTGCTACACCTATAAAATTACCAGAACCTAACAATACCTTAGAACCATTATTAACAGCCTGCACTCGCCCTTTTATAATTATGCTTACGCTTTTTATCTGTTCACCGGCATCATAAATTATGGTGCCTTTGTCAGCCTGATTTACTGCATAATTGTTAACTTTCATTCCCATAGCTCACCTCAATCATCTTTTGCAAATTTAAACATAATAGTATTATAATCTATATTTCGACATTCTGAAAGCAGAAAATGTAATTTTAGGTATCACATGTATAGTAAAAAAGCACCAATATATATTTTATTGGTACTCCTTTTACTTATAAATCATTTTAGGGGCCGGACCACCGTTACCGGTGGATTTGAGCAAAGGCCTATCCCCATTGATAGTTACCGGCCCCAATATATTGTATATAGAAAACTACCCCCTTTGGCAGATTCTACCATGGGAAGAAAAATAAATACCTGCTTATTACTTAAACTACCAATATTTTTCCTAAGAACTAAAAAAATGCCGTTCACATAATGTGACGACACCGTTGTCTTATCAGACCACTTATTTTATATATATTAATCCGTGCGCCTTGCTTCGAATGTATATCATAGGCGTTACCTTTACAGTTAACTCGGCCCAGGCTACCCTACGGCACACAGGAGCTTTCGCTTAGTGCTGCTCCATTCCTGACCTGACACGGTTCACGAATTCCTGTTGCGTAAGACCCAGACGTCAACATCACTTATAAAGGGCAGCCCTACAATACAAGCACCCTAGGCAAGACATCACCCCTGCTGTAGCGGATTGCAGGTACAGGGCACCGCTATCTCCCCGGCTGCACGGAAATTTTATGACAAATTAAAATATTCAATAGGTTAGTTTTAAAACCTGTATGAATCAGTATACTGCTTTTTAGGTAAAAAGTCAAGTATTGTTCGACTTGCGTTTTTGTTGTTATTTCTGACAAGTTCCGTTCTTTGTCTTCTAGTTACCCTTAAACCCTAAGACCCTTCTGCATGAATTACAGTTCAAAAAAGAGTGCACTTTTTAAATTCGCAAAAACCAATGTTTATACCAAAATGATACTTTTACATTCCGAAAAATTACTATATCTTCCAAGGATGTTACTCACACTCTAGTTAGATAATTCGTTCACCTTTCATTTTATATATAGATGTTTTACTTTTTTCTCATTAATTCATCTACAGATATTATCCTCATGTTAGCTGAATTACTTTAATTCGTGACTATGGAATTAAGCTTATTTTTACATTATGAACATCTTGATATTCGCTTAATTTCTTTTGAATTAATTCGTTGTACGTATAGTCCTCGGCATCATTTAGGGATACAATAAATTCTCTAACCATAGGGTACGTTGTCAATATATATGTTATAATATCCTCCATTAGCTCTATTATACAACATTTTTCCTTAAATGATATCACACAGGTATCATCATTTAAAGAATCAATCTTCCAACCATGATGTGTTCTCGAAGGGCCTATAATAGTTTTACAATATCTATTATTATCAATATATTTATATAACACATAATGGGATAATACACCATTCTCCAAACATACTTGTTCTTCAGTTATCTTATTGGTATTACCATACTTAAAGGTACTAATATATACTGGTTTACGATTCATCTGATTATCAATATGTTCTTTTTTTACAAGAAGATTGTTATGGTAATAAAATTTTTCTTTATATGAAACTATTTTATCCAACTGATTGCTGGTTTTTTTCAAATCATCATGAACTACAGGCGAAAGGTAGCTACTAGTGACTTCAATTAGTAATCGATTATCATCATAAATATTATCATAAACATACTCACTTACATGAGTCCGAATTATATTTTTAGAAATTCCATCATATATTAAGAATGTATCTTTTTTGTACGATAGATTACCTACATTATCATACTCATTATAGATAGTATTACTATCTAGCAAGACTCCATCCTCATTATAAGTCTCTCTACTTGTCATATCACCTTGACAGTTATATTTGTAAATTGTTTCTCTTATGTAATCTATATCCTGTACAAGATGGCGAAGAACATCTCCATATTTATCTTTTTCAATTGTAATTTTCATAACTCCTCCATGCTAAATGTATACATTTTTTTGCTTCTGCTACATTTCCACGTCTTGAATAAATCAGTATTTCCTTACAAGATACTAACACTATAATATTATAGATAGAATAGTTAATGCATAGTGCAACAAGTTTTAGATTCTGTAAATTGGGGTGTCAAGCAAATCGACACCCCAACCACATATTTAGTTTATTATTGATAATATTCTATTAATCGGCTCTTCATTGAAGTCTTTGAAACTATATATATTATATCATTGATATATGTTTCCTTGTAGATAAGTGGGACCTCCTACTTCATATTTTACATCATAAGACATAACTTGGTATATTTGCCAGGACATTTGGTTTCCATAACGCATAAATTCTGTATCATCCCTTAGTAGTCTAATATGGGCATGGAAATATGACTTATTGCTAGGATTAAAAAGAACATATAATTTACCACCTGATACGTCAAAGTTAGGTAGCTGCCATGTTGAATGTGAATTAAAATCTTGATTCACATTTGCTCTTTGATTTACTCCTAAATTATAGACCATTAATACCTTATTTTGAATATGCGAATAATATATTGCTAATGGATTTCTAGATCGAACTACTGGTAACGCATATGCAGAATCGATATGTTTTGAAAAGCTAGCGGTTGGATTTCCATTTCTATATGTACCTAATGCTTTATTAATATTTTCTCTAACTGTAGTATACGATGGCTTTGCTGTAGTAAAACTATCTTCAATATTAGCAGAAGCCATCAATGATTTAAATGTTGTTTTAAAAGCACTAACAATAGCAGTCCAGTGAGTGTTAACATTGTCCCAATTTGCAACTAGCACCGCTAAGCAACCTGCTGCTACTAACAGTCCCACCAATTGAGCTACTGTTATATTAGAGCCAATGGCAACAATTGAACTTCCCACTCCAACTAAGGCATACTTTACAGCTACTGATAAGCCATTAATTAAATCCAAATTATTACTTAAGGTTTGTGTTAAATTTAAAGCAGTATATGACTGCATTAATACGCTATCCATAGATAACAATTTAAGTTCATCATTAACATTTGTTCCAACATACATAGTATGATATTCATACATATCAGGATTGTTTATTAGATATTCAAGAAAAATTACTTTTGCTTCATCTGTAAGCCCATTGTATACATCTTTTGCGCCAACTTCCGAATTTGACACATCAAAAAATGGCTCTTCAGATAATTCTGTGTATTGATCCAACGTAATATCAAATTCCTCAGAACTTTTAATCGTTTGAGCCGCATTAACAATATATGAATCTGTTAAAAACAGTAAAGTACAAATAAGTATTGCTATTGTACGAGCTATAGATTTCTTTAAAAAAATTTTCACATTTCCTCCATTTATACTTGCAAGTACTAATATTTTTTTCAAGCCTGTTGGTAATATTTTACATTTGTTTTATTGTTTTGTCAATACGAAATAACTTTCAATTTTTCTAGCTTTATACACAGGTTATCCAAATAACCTAAAATTTTAATGATTACTTACATAGCTAAAAGGGTGTCTGTTCTCCTTCTATTACCAAAATGGAATGAATTATAATTTTACAGAATCTATTTTTCTTTCAATTTATTAAAATACTTCTGCTAAACTGCTACTCCTGTACCTGTTTTTCCTGCTTATTCCGTTCCCTCAGACCTACAAAAAACTCTTTTAAGACCTGACTGCATTCTTCTTCCATTACACCGGTTTCCAGTTCAACCTGATGGTTAAATTCCTTCATCTGCAAAATATTTAGTATGGAGCCTGCACAGCCTGCCTTGGGATTCATGGCTCCTACAATAACTTCTTTTATTCTTGCCTGCACAATGGCACCGGAGCACATCTGACAAGGCTCTAGGGTTATATACATGGTACAATCCTCAAGCCGCCAGTCCCCCATGGTCTTACTTGCCTTTTGAATTGCAAGCAGTTCGGCATGCGCCAGAGTGGTTTTATTGGTATTCCTTTTATTATGTCCTCTTCCTATAATTTTATCATCATAGACAATAACACAGCCAATGGGTACCTCTCCTTTTTTTGCAGCTTTCTTTGCTTCTTTAATTGCTTCTTTCATATATTTTAAATTCATTTCATGTTCCTTCTATGTTCATCATAAATTAAGATGAGTAGTAATATACTATGGACGAATCCTCTGCTTTTATGCTATATTTATCTTACCACGCTGTTGCTTTTGTGGCAATGTAATTTTGATATCAGGCGGCTCTGGTCACGGAACATCCAGTGCCGTAAGAAAGGCATGCACTTCCTATGCAAATACATGGTTTTAACAAAACAACCCTGCTCGATTATCCAGGGCATTTAGCGTCAACCATCTTTTTAGGCGGCTGTAATTTTCGCTGTCCCTATTGCCACAATGCATCTCTGGTTCTGTCTCCATTTAATCAGCCGGCAATCTCTAAAGATGAAATTTTTAAAATATTAAATAAGCGAAAGAGAATACTAGAAGGAGTTTGCATAACCGGCGGGGAGCCTACCCTCTACCCAGAGCTTATCGATTTTATCCGTGAAATTAAATCTATGGGCTTTAAAGTAAAGCTGGATACGAACGGCAGCAACCCAAAGCTATTATCGACCCTTGTATCCAATGGCGATATTGATTATGTAGCAATGGATATCAAACATTCCAGAGAAAAATATAATCTAGGAACAGGTATCTCATCTTTAACTGTTCGTTCAATCGCAGAAAGTATTGATTATTTATTAACTGCTCCTATCACCTACGAATTTAGAACTACTATAGTCAAAGAGCTCCATTCCCCGGAAGATTTGTTAGCAATGGGAGAATGGATTAAGGGTGCAAAAGCTTATTATCTGCAGGCATATAAAGATTCAGGCGATGTTATATCACCTGTCTATAGCAGTTACTCTAAACAGGAGTTAATGACTTTTCGTGACTTATTGCTGCCATATGCAGAAACTGTGGAGATTCGTGGTATCGACTGAAAAAGACCGCCAGAACTATTCCGCCTCATGACGGCAGCTAGGAGTTAACTTATGCAGATGACTTATAATACAGAACGCTTATTATTAAATGTATTGCATCCTAATGATGCTGATAAGGTTCTTACATTTTATGAAAATAACAGAGAGCATTTTGAGCCTTGGGAACCGGAACGGGATGTAAACTTTTATACTCTTCCGTATCAGAGACTCTCTTTGTCGATTGAGTATAATTTGATGCAGCAATCTAAGCTTTTAAGATATTGGATATTTCTAAGAGACGATCCTCACACCATCATTGGCTCGGTTAATTTTTATAACATTGTCAGGGGCTCTTATTATACTTGTCAGCTGGGCTATAAATTCGACCAGGATTACTTAGGACACGGCTATGCATATGAGAGCACAAAAACTGCCATGGAGCTTTTATTTAGTGATTATCAGATACATCGCATCGAGGCTAATATTATGCCCTCTAATGCCCGCTCCATCCATTTGATTCAAAAGCTGAACTTTTTTTACGAAGGACTGGCAAAGGAAAGTATAAACATTAATAATAGCTGGGAAGATCACTTCCGCTACGCCTTTATTAATACTGATTTTAGAAATTAAAGACCAATTATTTTTATTGAGTTTTAAAGAACTTTCCCGTTGTATCAAAATAGAAGGGGCTGTAAAACAACCCCTTCAAGGAACGAATTAATTTAATAATACGGGTACAAACCAATAGCCGAATTCACCTGTTCTCTGTGCTTTTCTCTTGGCACATTTAAAATTCTCGAATCCAAACATCTTCGCCATAAACTTCTCTCTGTTATGATATATCCCAGGTACTCCAAGGATATAATTCATTCCGTTCTTATCATTTATCCTAGCAAAAATCAAATGTCTATAACTATAATAACCATGAAGCAAAAAGCTATTGTTTCCTAGAATCCAAGATTCCATAGGCAACAAACCAATATCTTTTGGCTCTATTCTCACACACCAGGCTACCTCGTTATCTTCAAAAGGATACATTCTTGGGAAAGTGCGGTAAATCTGTTTTGCAAGAGGATGATCGTCAAAGAAAGGTTTTGACTCCTGCCCTAAATCCCCCTCAACCTGTGGCGCAGATTCTTCCAATTCCGTATCTTTATGCACCGAAGTGTTCTCCTGCACGTTATCTTCTTGTACCGCTTCCTTTTCCTGTGTCAGCTTCTCTTGTGCTTCCTCTTTCTTCTTATCCACTGGCGTCTGGGGCTTCTCTAAGGACGGTTCCTTTGCATCCGAGGGCATAACTGACGGCGTTTCTGGCGTCACCTTTGACTGTTCCCTGTTCTGAGCAGGCGTTTCTTTTCTCAATTTATAATCATTGATATTTCCTACTTTAGAAACGTTTGAAGAGGGCGGTTCTTTCTGCTTATCTTTTATAACCGGGTCTATTGTACCTAACACATTATCCTCTGGCCGTCTATCTAATAAATGCTCAAAACTCGGATTTAACAAATCCTTTAGATTATCTTTTAGATTAGCCTCTGTTTTATTTTCTGCTGTCTCGTCCGGTACAAGACTTTTATCTGCTGTTACTTGCTGGCTTTCTGTTTCCTGTTCAAGACTTTTCTCCTCCGTAACAGGCGGTTCTTCCAGTACTGCCGCTACATTGGCTGCCTTCATGCTCTTTTCCTCTGATACAGGTTTAGCTTCCACCATTCCGGTAACCATGGACATGGTAACAGGAACATCATCCCACTCCGTTGCAAAATACTTTCGCTCATTTAAGTAGAGGACTATACCTCCCATATCCTGTAATCCGTGTGGTGAATTCATAATATGTAAGGAGTCGGTAATTGTTTTAAAATCTCCGACTCCGTTTCTCACCTGGAATACACCAAGTAATACACCTTCCATGCCGTCAGCTTTTCTCTTAAAAACATAGACCTTTAGTTGTTTTTCATTTAAGCTGGGAGCGGTTATGTGCAGGGTAAATTTACACTGTCCGTTCCTAGCTTCTACTCTAGCATATCCGACATTATTTCTTTTCACACCGTCTTCATAATTATACATGTAAGAAACTAATCTCTTATACTCAGGCATAATGAACTCCCTTTTCTATTCTTGTGCACCGACCGCCACAAAAGCTTCTCCTTTTGTACAATCTATACACTATTATACTTATAATAATTATATTCAGGGATATAAAATATATGATAACGGTATGATAAGTACATAACTTTCCTTATCCAATATAAATAAAATCTTCTCTGTTTTGGGTCTGGCTGTCATTGCCTATATATATAGAAAAGTCACCTATTTCACTTACAAAATCCATATTAATATTATAAAATCTCAGCATATCTTCTGTAATAGAAAAAGTTACGGTTTTTTCTTCACCGGGTTTTAGCTGGATTTTTTCAAAGCCCTTTAATTGTCTTACAGGTCTTGCCACACTAGCCTTCTTATCCTGTAGATATAACTGCACCACTTCTTTACCAGTATAGTTTCCTATATTTTTCACAACAACTGATGCTGTAAGGTTACCTTCCTTGGTTAATTCCTTCTGACTTAAGCTGATACTTGATATGGAAAAGCTTGTATAAGATAAACCATAGCCAAAAGGATACAAAGGAGCATTGGGAATGTCCAGATATTTGGAAAGGTATTTTACATCTTTAAGGTTGTCAACAAAAGGCCTTCCGGTATGAAATTCACTATAATACACTGGCACCTGTCCTACACTGTAAGGAAAACTCATGGACAATTTACCGGATGGATTGGCACGCCCAAACAAAACATCGGTTATTGCATTACCGCCTTCTGAACCCGGCAGCCAAACCTCTAATACAGCTCTTGCTTTATCTGCAAGCGCTTTTATAGTCAGTGGTCTTCCATTGAATAAAACCACCACGATATTTGGGTTTACCTTATAGATTTTTTCAAATAGATCCATCTGCACCTTAGGTAAATCAATGCTTGCACGACTTGATGCTTCCCCAGACTGGATCGCAATTTCTCCAAGGGGCATAACTACCACATCCGCTGCCTTTGCCTGCTTAAGAGCCTCTAACAGCAAAGCTTCTGCTTGACGACTGTCTTCCTCAAAATTCTGTTTGTCATGATATTCCTTAATCCCACTGTCTGCATCAATAAAACCACAGCCTTTTGCAAAGGTTACATTCCTTAGGTTTAGATTCTTAATACCTTCCTCTAACGTTACATTTTCGTTAATTTTAGCAAAGATGGACCACACCCCGGAAATCCATTTATTGTCAACATGAGGTCCTATGAAAGCAATCTTTTTATCATTTTCAGAAAGAGGCAGTATCCCATCATTTTTTAGAAGTACCATAGATTCAATTGCCAGTTCTCTCGCTGTCTTCCTGTGCTTCTCACAAAGAAACAATTCCTTTTCTTCCGCTTCACTAGCATCCTTATAGGGATTTTCAAATAAGCCTAATTTGTTTTTTAACTCCAGAATACGTAGAACAGATTCATCAAGTAAACTGACCTCTATTTTATTTTCTTCTACCAGCTTCTTTAAGTTACCGCAATAGCAGGTAGTCATCATATCAATATCCACACCAGCTTCTATTGCAAGTCTTGCAGCTTCTTCTTTATCTTGTGCCACTCCGTGGTTTATCAATTCCTCAATAGCAGCCCAGTCAGAGATTAAGACGCCGTCAAAGCTCATTTCTTCCCGTAAAATTTGTCTTAATAGCTTCTTATTGCCCGTGGAAGGGATACGATCTAAGGTATTAAAGGAAGTCATAGCCGCAGCACTACCCGCATCCACTGCTGCCTTATACGCCGGTAGATACTCTTCTCTTAAAGTACGTTCTGACAATTCTACCGTATTGTAGTCCCTTCCCCCCATAGGGGCACCATAGCCTGCAAAATGCTTTAAGCAGGAGGCTATTTTTCCCTTCTCCTTTAATTCTCCCGTACCCTGATATCCTTCTACCATCGCTTTGGCAAAACAACTGTTAAGGTAGGGATCCTCTCCGGTGGATTCCATAACCCTACCCCATCTGGCATCCCTTACTAAGTCCACCATGGGGGAAAAGGTCAGATGAAGCCCGGCTGCGGCTGATTCCCTTGCAGAGATAGAAGCCGCAAGTTCCACCAGTTCAGGATTAAAGGTTGCGCCTTGAGCCAAAGGAATAGGGAATATGGTGCGGAATCCATTTATGATATCCGCCATAAATAACAGGGGAATCTTGTGAGGCTGGGTTTTCATATAATTCTCCTGAATTTTTCGAAGAAGGGCGGCACCGCCTCCTCCAAGGACAGAGCCTGCATTCTTGATTTCTTCTTCCTTAAAGCCTGCCTGGTTTTCCGGTCCGGTCAACACGCCCTCTTTTTCATAATAATAACTACATACCTGTAAAAGCTGATCTATTTTTTCTTCCAAAGACATATCGCTTAGTAATTCCAATAACTTTTCTTTTTCCATCGTTGTTCCTTTCACAGATTACCGCAACTCATCTGCGGCAATCCTATTCTGCATGCTTTTTCAGTCATATCTTTTTATTAAATTATATTTTTAACAAACACTAGCTCATATGCTTAAATTTCACACGTGAATTTATTCCATACCAGCGTCCATATGATATCTTTTTAAAAAGTCCAGCTTATATTCCAGGTGTACATTACCACAGCCATCATGACCATTAAAGGGATAGACTTTTATCTCTTTATATGATTTGATACGGTTATAGGTTGCATAATAACATTTAGCCGGACATACCATGTCCTTTAGGGCTACCGAAGCCAATACAGGACAATTGATTTTATCTGCCATATTCATGGTATCAAAATAGCTAATTGTTTCATAGATTCTTTCCTGCCGTTCCGGATATCTGCGGATATACTCTGCTAGACATGCAAAGGAACCATGCTCGCCTTCTATTCTTGCTTCTATATTACTGTTGCTGGGTACATCTGCCATGGCAAGTGCAGGCCTGTCATCCAAAGCAGCCACCGCCATAACCAACGCTCCTCCCTGACTTCCCCCATGCAATACAATCTGCGAACTATCCACTTCTTCTCTGGACACCGCAACATCTATGGCTCTTAAACTGTCCATGTATACCGTCCGATAATAATATGTGTCCTTATTAAGAACCCCCAATGAATTTACATTTTGAAATAAACCGCCCTCATAAACGGCATTGCTTCCTGTCTCACCGCCTTGCAGCCTGCATTCTACAGAAATCACAGCCATGCCCATAAGTACCCAGTGCATAAAATTGTGAGGTCTTCCCCTGTCCCCCGAAAAACCATGATAATGAATCAAGCAAGGGAACTGTTTCTTTTTAAGAAAAGAAGGAAGCAGATACCAGCCTCTAATCTCTGTTCCATCATAACCTTCATAGGTTAATTCATATACTTTCACATAAGGGGACGGATATGGATATTCCTTTAACACAGCGTTTAATTTTGCTGCTTTTGACAAGTTAAGAGTCTTTCCCCAGAAAGAATCAAAATCTTCCCTTTTTGTTAGTTCCGGCAGGTATGCTTCATATTCTTTTATCCTGTCATCCATATATTTCATATACTAACTCCTATTGATACCGGATTAATTCGATAATTCGGTACTACTACAAAAGGATGTGAATGATGCAATTCAATACTTCGCATTACTCCCAACCTCAATTAAACACGTGCATATACTATTTCACACTGGTACAAGAGCCTCTTTTTAAAAGGGATGCACCATATACCAGATGACTGGTTTTTTCATTTTGCAGCATACCAAACAACGCATCTATTGCACCTAAAGACATCTGCTCCGCAGGCTGACAGATGGTATCCAAGGACGGATTATAATATTCTGCTACCTCAATACCGTCAAACCCTATGATTGAAATATCTTCCGGTATACGAAGTCCAGCAGATATTGCTGCTTTCGCCGCACCAATAGCCATAGTGTCTGCCATTGTTACTACCGCTGTCATATCTTTATTTCGAACCATCAGATTCTTCATCATATTAAAACCAAATTCATAGCCGGACTCTGATACGTTGATGGCAGATACCAACACCGGATCATAAGCGATACCATTAGCTTCCAGTGCTTTTTGATATCCCCTAAAACGCAGTTTATTCGGGGTTGTTACTTCTCCCTGATTACTGTATATACAGCCAATTCTTCTGTGCCCTAGCTGTATCAGGTACTCTGTTGCTTTAAAACTCTCTGCCTCGTCATCTATAATTACGCTAGAGTATAATTCTTTATCCACATCTTTTCCGGCGGATACGGTAAGTAATACACAAGGGACTCCCAACCGCTTAAAATCTTCATTGGTATATTCAAAATTTCCTCCCATAAGAATAATGCCATTTAAATTACGGTCCTGAACTTCTTTAATAGCCATGGACATCTCATGTTCAGAATAATTTACATTTCGTATTTCCAGATGATACCCACGCATAAAAACCTTTTGTTCAATGGTATGAATCATCTTTTGAAAAAATGGATTTGTAATACTCTTAGCTAATAGAGCTATTGTCCTGGACTGTCCCATTTTGAGGCTTCTGGCATTATTATTGGGCACATAATTAAGTTCCCTCACCGCAGCCATTACTTTTTCTTTTGTTTCATTGCTTGTAATACCGCTGTTATTTAATACCCTGGAAACTGTTGCAATTCCAACTCCAGACAATCTAGCGACATCCTTAATAGTTACACTCATAACTAATCGTATCCTCCATATAACAGTAAAGAAAATATACCTCATTTTTCTATCTATACTGTAATTTTATCATTTATCCTGTTTTATTTCTATAATTTTCTAACGTTGGTCTTATAACGGATAACAGAGGAGCGCCAGTTACCATAAGTTACTTCTATGAAATGCAAGTGCCTTTGATAAACGCAGCTGCTCCTAAATTACCCTTTGCATAGCCTGATTTAATTATTGTGCTTTAAATTCCTTAAGCTGTGTATTCACTTCTGTAATTATAGCATCAATACCGGCAGCCTGTAACTGTTTTCTGTATTCTTCCACTGCTTCTTTTGGATCTTGCGAAGTCTTGCCTAAGAGTATTTGTGTGCCCAGCTGAGAATCTACATTTGCAATAGCAGACAGTTCTGCGGTTACTTTTGAAGAGTCAAAGCTAAATCCTACATAAGGATTGTCAATAGCCACAGTTGCCCATTTTTCATTTAATTCATAACGTCTTGAGTCTTCCGTAACAGCAGGAATGTTTAATTTGTCTGTACGAAGTGCCCAACCGGAGAATCCGCCTCCATCCACCTCTGCATTAAAGCCTTCCGGTTTTGTAATCTTTCCGTCTACGACTTCATATTGCTTTCCTAGTATGCCATATTGGAATAAATTATAGCACTCTTCATCTGTCATTAATTTTTCAATTAACATAAGGGATCTTTCAACGTTTTTGGAATCTTTATTAATTGCTGTTGCATTTTCCACACCCATCTTCTTAACGATTTTGTTTCCTGCTTCTGCAAAAGTATAGAATTCTGAATCAACCCCCGGTAACTTTTCTAGCTGGGTACCGTAATTTCCTGTCCAATCCGGCTGATGACTGATATAACCTGCGGAGAGTCCGTTATAAAAATTATCCTTATCATCCTGCGAAGCGGATAATACATCCTTTGCCCAATAGCCCTTATCTGCCCATTCACGCATTTTTACAGCAAACGCTTCATAGTCTTCTGTAAATGCCGGATGAAGAACTTCATAAGGGGAATCTTTATCGCCTACCAGATACATTTCAGAAGTAGGAACGCCGGGAGCATCTATATATCCTTTTGTGGTGGCCACAAACATCCGGTATAAGTCCATTGCCAGATTAACACTTCCGTTTAAAGGTGTCATGCCGTCTTGTACTGCTGCGTCCATGTAAGCTTCCATATCAGCAATGGAGGATATGGTTGTTACATTATATTTCTCCATCAGGTCCGAACGGGATATAAAACCGTACGCGGTGTATTCACTATAAGTACTTGGTATACCATAAATCTTTCCATTTACTTTCATACTGTCCCATGCACCCGAATCCAATTCTTTCTTTAAGGTTGGTGCATACGTATCCAGCAAATCCGTAATATCTGCCAAGGCATCCTGCTTTGCCAATGTTGCATATGGTACTGTTGAATTAGATGCTACATAAGCCATATCAAAAGCTTCTCCCGATGCCCATAGTAACGGGTATTTGGTGGCAATATCGCCCCAGTCAATATATTTGATTTCTAATGTTGCATTGATACTTGCTTTTAATTTTTCATTCAAAGCCTCCAGAATAGCTTTGTTGGCTACTCCCTCGCCTCCATATAAGTACATAATAAGATTTACTTCTTTTTCCGTTCCGACTGAGGCTTCGTTACCAGTGGTAGTGCCTCCTTCCTCTGTAGTAGTCTGCGGGGCTTTATTCCCGCATCCAGCCAGCAAGCTTATAGACATGACCGTTACTACGAATGCTGCAATTAATTTTTTCATCGCTTTCCTCATATTTACCTCTCATTCCGCTGCTATGGCAGCATAAAATCTGATGTGAAAGAGTATTTCTTTCAATCTGTGGCTCCAAAGCAAAATCTGCCTCCGCCTTTTGTCACTGTCACCTGAAAATCTCCCCCATAAATATATAATAAGCTGTTTTACCAGCGTATTATCAACCTTTAACAGCTCCTACCGTTAAGCCGCTTACAAAATACTTTTGCACAAACGGATAAACTAGTATAATAGGCCCGATGGCTACTACAGCGGTTGCCATCTTAATCGACTCGGAAGGTAAGTCCGCTGTACTCACTGTTATTCCCTGCTGAATTAAAAGCTGAACATTTGCCTGTGTTACAATTCTTTGCAAAAAATACTGTAACGGATATTTTTTAGAAGATTGGATATAAAGCATGGCATTATACCACTCATTCCAGTAACCCAAGGTTAAAAACAATCCAATGGTTGCAAGAGAAGGCTTGGCTAATGGCACGAATACTTTCCAGTAAATATAAAAATCTCCCGCACCGTCTATAGCTCCTGATTCATAAAGGGAATCCGGTATGGCCTTCATAAAATTCCTCATAAGAAAGATAGACCAGGGACTCATAAGACCCGGCAGTATCATCGACCAGATACTGTCCTTTAACCCTAATCCATTCACCATAAGAATGTAACTTGGAATCAATCCCCCGCTAAAAAGTGTTGTAAAATAGATAAAAAAGGCTATTTGATTCCTGTATTTAAAATCTTTTCTGCACAATACATAACCTGCCATTGACATAAAAAACAAGCCAAGTAAAGTACCCACCACTGCAATAGTAATTGTCACGCCATAAGAGGAGATAAGATTTTTAGAATTATTAAACAAAAACTTGTATGCACTAAAATTTATCTCTTTCGGAAACAACTTATATCCTTCGGTGATGATTTCTTTTTCATTCATAAAGGACGATGTTATCATTAATAGAAAGGGAAATAAACAAATCAGGGCGAATGCTGTGATAATAATATAGAAGAAAGCCTTCATAACTTTTTCTTCTCTTCCCATAATTTTCTTAACTTTTATCCTTGCAACATTTTTTTCTGCTGCCATAATTACCTCTCATTCCGCCGCCTCAGGCGGCACAACTGTTTTCTTATTGTTTCTATTTTTCTTCCACACATCATACTTTACTTATTCAAAGCCATGTAACTACTTAGAACAACGCACTGTCCGGCTCAATCTTTTTCACAATTGCATTAACCGTTAATACCAGAATCAGTCCGAATATGGATTGATAGAAACCAACTGCTGCACCCTGAGAGAAGTTAAACGACCCCACAAGGCTTCTGAATACAAAGGTATCGATAATATCTGTCTGTTTAAATAAAACAGAATTGTTCCCTATTAAGTTAAAAAACAAATCAAAAGAACCTTTTAATATTCCCCCAAGTCCGAATAAAAATAAAAGAATAATAGTTGGCTTTAACAACGGTATTATAATGCGGCTGATTTTTTGTATTGGCGATGCTCCGTCCAAAGCTGCGGCTTCGTATATATCGGTACTGATACCTGTAATAGCTGCAAGATATATAATCATTCCATAACCGGTACTTGCCCAAATCTTAAAAAATACGATAATGTATTTCCATATGCCCTGATCTGAATAAAAATCATGTTTCTCAAAGCCAAGACTTGTTAAGATTGTATTGACAAAACCATGGTCATAATTAAAAAAGTTGTAAGCAAAAAACCCGACGATTACCATAGATATAAAATAAGGCAATAATATAACAGACTGAGATATCTTTTTAAACCATTTGCTGCTGATTTCCGAAATCATAATAGCAAAGGCTACCTGAAACAGATTTGTAAATGCCAGAAACGCCATATTGTACAACAGGGTGTTCTTTGTGATTCGCCACAGGTCTCCCGTTCTGGCAAGAAACTCAAAGTTTTTTAGTCCCACAAAGTTACTGCCAAATATCCCTTTTCCAATGTTGTAATCCACAAAAGCAATGTAAGCACCTGGCATGGGTATGTATGCGAAAATTATAAAATACAGCAATACCGGTGATATCATTAAGAATAAGACCTTTTTACGTTTGCATTCGCGAAAGAAACTTTTAAGATGGAACCTCACTTTTTCCATAGATTTAACCTGCCTTTCCTGTTAATAAAATGGTTTATTTTACGGAAACTCACTTTCTCATCCACATTTTTTTGTGGAAATGTTTTCACTTTATACATTTTTACTATGGAAACATTTCCATTCAATTCATTTTTTGTGTCTTATGTGATTATTGTATTCCCTATTTTTACTTTTGTCAATTAATTTTTGTACTAATTAGCATTTTTATATAATTGTTCTTTTATAAATTGTTAATTATCACTTAGGCTTATTGACAAAATTACTGTTTTCTTTTATACTTAGCTTAGTTTTAGAAATATTTCCACAATGTTTTCTTTATTTATGAAAACGTTTCCTAAACAAAAATAATCCATTAGGTACTTGCGAAACTCTTTGCCAAAAAGGTAAGTCGTCTTGCTTCGCAACCTCCTAAAATACATCATTTTAACAGAAAGGATTGCAGACATGATGAAAAAAATAAGTTGTTTTATGGATATCAGTCAAGGTAATATGGGGTATCGATTCCTCCCATCGGGGGATGTATTTTCCTTTACTTATACACATTCCCGGGGTGAATATCTCATTAACCAATTCCGCGGAAATGTAAAGGACGGCTCTGCAAACAATATATATCTTAGGATTTATGATAACGGATACCCTGTGAACATTTATCCACTTCTTGGCATACAATCAGCCAGCAGGCTATTATTTTCAGAAGAAGCGCTCGTATATGAGGGTATAGTGGAGGACATTTCCTATCAGGTTACCTTCTCTCCCGAAGGCAGCCTCTGGTTCTGGAACATCTCCTTATGGGGCAATGATAAAGAAGTGGATGTAATCTACGGTCAGGACATTGGTATTGCAGAAGCAGCCAGTGTTTATACCAATGAACTGTACATGTCGGAATACCTAGGACATACCGTTTTTGAAGAAGATACCGGTTATGTAATCTGCTCCAGACAGAATATGCCGGCTCATGATGCTTTCCCATATATCCAACAGGGGACGCTCGGAATAAAAGCAGCTCATTATTCTACAGACGGCTTGCAATTCTTTGGCCTAAGCTATAAAGATACAAACACGCCTGAGATATTACATTCTGATTTATTAGATTATAATCTCCAATACGAATTTGCTTATACCGCACTTCAGACAGAACCAATTTATTTACAAGGAGAGCATACTTTTGCCTTTTACGGTTTCTTTTTGCCAAACCACAAAGAGGCAGTAAGAACAGCAGAGTACCGGGAACAAATTAAGCAGACCTACGAAAGAATCCGTCATAGAAACTTCAATGCCCATCCGGTAAAGCCTGTCCGTATAAAAGAATACTTTGGCAGCCCCTATTCCTCCCCTTCCTTTACCAAAGGAGAGATTGACGCCTTGTTCCCGGAACGTATATTAGAAGAAGTAGAGAATGATTCTTTGTTTTCTTTTTTTACAAAAGAACATTCCCATGTTGTATCAAAGGAAAAAGAACTTTTAACCGAAAGACCCCATGGTACTATTATTATTACACCACCTGACGTTACAGAGGTTTCCAGCCGGTTAATTTCCTCCACCCAATATATGTACGGTATTTTTAACAGTCATATCGTTATCGGCAATACCGACCTCCATAAATTTCTTTCTACACCAAGGGGCTTTTTAAATCTGTTAAAAAACAGCGGACAGCGTATCTATATTCGTATTGACGGACAGTATCATCTTCTGACACTGCCGGGCTTATTCGAAATGGGAATGAATTATTCCAGATGGTTTTACAAATTACCCGAAGACACTTTGATAATAACCGCTTTTACTGCTGTTTCCAATACAGATCTCATTCTTTCTGTAGTAAGTGATAAGAACGTAACTTACGACTTCATTATTACTAACCAACTTGTTATGGGTAATAACGAATATACAAAGAACTTGGAATATACAGCCATTGAGAAGGGGCTCCGCTTTACCCTTGACAGCACCGTCTACCCAGGTCTTCATTATGACCTGCTTCTGCCGGATGTTGATTTCACCTTAAGCGATGACCGGATATTTTTTGAAGGTGACACTCCCTTTGATGAGACCTTTTTAACCATACATTTAAGAAAAAATTGCTTTACTCTTCTGATAAAGGGCTTTCTTACAGAACCTTCGATAGAGAAAACTACTCAATATGACTTTCTGACAGAAAAAGAAAAGGCACTTTTATTTTACCAAAGGCTAATTAATCACTTTAAGCTGAGCGGCATAACAGGAAATGAAAAAATAGACATCTTAAACGAAACTGCCTGGTGGTATGCACATAATGCTATGGTTCACTATTCCATGCCCCACGGTTTAGAGCAGCCCGGTGGAGCTGCCTGGGGTACCAGAGATGTGTGCCAAGGTCCCATGGAATTTTTCCTGGCTACTCAAAACCATACTATCCTACGGCAAATATTATTAAATATCTATTCCCACCAAAGCTACGAAACAAAGGAATGGCCTCAGTGGTTTATGTTTGATAAGTATTCCATGAATGCCGGTGAATGCCACGGAGATGTTATCTTCTGGCCTCTAAAGTGTGTTGCTGACTATATCCTCGCCTCAGGAGATAAGGATATTTTAAAAGAAATCCTGCCATACGAGGATGCTCCGAAAAAACAGCAAAGTCTGTTAGAACATATCCGTCTTGCTCTGAAAAATCTTAAGGAAACCAGGTTTGTAAAGGATACAGGTTTGATTACCTATGCAGGCGGTGACTGGGATGATACCCTGCAACCTGCCAGTGAAGAATTAAAAGTTAAGCTTGTAAGTTCCTGGACCGTAGCACTTGCTTATCAGACTTTTACTGCTTTAAACACTGCTCTAAAAGATACAGAACCTGCGCTTGCGCAAGAATTTTCTATCCTTTCAGGTATGGTAAAGGATGCATTTTGTAATATCCTAATCAAAGACCATATTATAGCCGGATTTTTGGAATGTGGCGACACTTACCGTCATATGCTCCACCCTGCTGATGACACCACCGGCATCCATTACCGGCTGCTGCCTATGACCAGAAGCATCATTGCTGAATTAGCGGACAAAGAACAGTCCAAAAAAAATGTATCTGTCATACAACAGAACTTGAAATGCCCCGACGGCGTACGTTTAATGGATCAACCGGCTCACTATGACGGCGGAGTCAGCCGATTGTTTAAGCGGGCAGAACAAGCTGCCAATGTTGGACGTGAAATTAGTCTTCAATATACCCATGCACATATTCGTTATATTGAAGCTATGGCAAAGCTTGGTGCAGGAAAGGAAGCCTGGGACTCCTTGTTTGTAATTAACCCCATTCTGATACGTAAAACGGTAGCAAATGCTAACATTAGACAAAGCAATTTGTATTTTAGCAGTTCCGAAGGTGCTTTTAAGGACCGTTATGAATATGAGCAACATTTTGAGCTGCTAAAGACAGGCGATATTAAGGTAAAAGGCGGTTGGCGGTTGTATTCCAGCGGACCAGGAATCTATTTCCGGCAGTTGGTCAGCCATGTATTGGGCATTCGTTTTACAAAAGACGGAATTATTATTGATCCGGTTCTTCCAAGGGAATTGGATGGTTTACGTTTCACCTATACATGCTTTGGTAAAACCTTTACTTTCTTGTATCAGATAGGAGAAAGTGACGAAACTAAAATAACCAGTCAGGGGAAAGAGATTTCTGCAAAAGTTTTGAATAACCCTTATAGAACGGCAGGCTTACTAATCGCAAAAGAAGATCTTTTGACCTGTGATGAATACCTGACTATACATGTAAAAGCATTTACATGATATTCTAACTAAGAATACGGTACTTATAATTTGTTCTTTTTTCTAGGATATATTAAATAGACAATTGCAAAACTCTTTGTCTTGTGTAAGAAATCGGGAGAAATAACCAAATAAAGAGTGGATTTCCAATAATCTCTACCCCTTTTGGGTTATTTCAACTGATTCCATCACATAAATGAACTGTTTTGCAAACGTCTATGATGTATTAAAAAATGAAAGGAGTTACTATGAAAATTAAATATCTTGGTACTGCTGCCGCTGAAGGCTGGCCGGGTCTTTTCTGTACCTGCGAGAGCTGTAGGAGGGCTCGTCAATTAAAAGGCAAAAATCTCCGTTCCAGATCACAGGTTTTGGTTAATACTAATTTACTGATTGATTTCGGACCAGATACCTATCACCATGCTCTGGTGCAGAATTTAAACTTATCTGAGGTGGAAACCGTACTATTAACCCATTCTCATATGGATCACTTTTACCCAAGCGACTTAATTCTTAGAGGTGTCCCCTATGCCTATGGCCGAGATGACAATAAAATGACCCTATATGGGAATGAAGCCTGTGAGCAGAAATATACAGAGATGCTAAGAAAAGAAGACGACACAGCTAATCTGCCTCAATGCATTGAATTTAAATCCATCCAGGCACTAAGTCCTTTTTTTGCTTCCGGTTATGGTATTCTGCCATTAAGAGCATCACATGACCCACGGGAAAACTGTCTGCTCTTTAGCCTTACGGATGAAACTAATAAATCCTTGTTCTATGGCAATGATACCGGCTATATGACGGAGGAAACCTGGGAACAAATGAGGGGATTGCACTTTGACCTAGTCAGCCTTGACTGTACCATGGGCGGTACTCCAGGCTGTGCCAGCCATATGGGCATGGAAGAAAACGCTAACGTTAGAGAACGAATGTTACACCTAGGATGTGCAGATGAAAGTACTCTTTTTGTTATGACACATTTTTCCCATAATGGCAGCCTGATGCATGAAGAATTGGTAAGCAAGGGGAAGGAACTTGGTTTTTTGATTGCATATGACGGATTAGAACTGGAGATATAATTTAGATAACTAATTGTAAAAGCCCATGAGCAGCCATTGATTCACAGTACCAAAACTGTGAAACGGTTACTCATGGGCTTTCTGTAAGGATACAACCACCTTACATTCTCGTATTTTTATTCCTAGCAACTATCCGTTATAATTTGTAAAAGGATAAAAAATTCGCTTCTATATTAAACAAATAATGCAGCCACAATGTCATTGACTACCTTACCGTCTGCTTTGCCTTTAACTCTTGGCATCAGTTCTTTCATAATCTTACCCTTGTCTTTTGCAGTCGGTGTATCAATAGAAAGTTCTTTTAACACTTCATTGATTACATTCTTAATTTCATCTTCGGACATAAACTGTGGGGCAAATTCGCTTAATACCGAAATTCTAAACTTGCATTCTTCTATAATTTCCGTTCTATCAGAAGGTGCTGATTCTAAGGTTTCTTTTAACTGCTTCATTTCCTTTAAAACCGCCCCATTTTCTTCCTCTTCCGTCAGATCTGCTCTTTTATCAATTGCTACATTCTTAAGTGTGGTCAACAGTGCTGAAAGTGCATCCTTTCTGGCCTTATCTCCAGCCTTCATAGCTTTTACCATTTCTGCCCTTACTAATTCAATCTTAGTCATACGATTTACCTCCATTTGTATTATTTTTCTTTTTATTATTTTTGATTTTCTATTTGTTCCGCCAAGTCATTAAGATACACCCAGCGATCCATCTTTTCTTCCAACTGCTTTTCCAGGCTTTCTTTTTTTGCCATAAGTTCATTTAACTTGGAATAATTACTGGCAACCTCACTCATTTCCTGTTCGGTAGCTGCAATTCCATCCTCTAAGGCGGCAATTGTTTCATCGATTGTCTCGAATTCCCGTTGTTCATGGTAGGAGAATTTTAATTTAGCTTCCCTTGGCTTTTTAGAGCCTACAACAAGTATATCCTTCTCTTTCTTAATCTCCTTAGTCAGCGTTTCCTGTTCCTTTACTATTTCCTTGTAATCAGTAAAATTACCTTCATATTGCTTTATCACGCCGATTCCTTCAAAGACAAAGATACGGGATACGATTCTATCAAGAAAATAGCGGTCATGGGATACTGTTAACACAATTCCGTCGTAACTATCCAGATAGTCCTCCAGTATGGATAGGGTTTTAATATCCAAATCGTTGGTAGGCTCATCCAGTATCAGAATGTTCGGTGCTTCCATTAGCACCTTTAACAGATAAAGTCTCCTTTTTTCACCACCGGATAACTTAGCAATAAGAGAATACTGCATAGCTCCGGTAAATAAAAACCGCTCCAGCATCTGGGACGCACTGGTGCTGCCTTCGCTAGTCTGTATATATTCTGCCACATTGCGGATATAATCAATCACCTTAAGGGATTCGTCCATATATTCATTTTCCTGAGAAAAGTATCCGATACGAACGGTCTCCCCCACTTCTACAAAGCCTTCATCGGGTCGCAGATTTCCGGTTATAATTTTTAACAGAGTCGTTTTTCCGCTGCCATTAGGGCCTACAATTCCAAGTCTGTCGTTTTTTAACATGATGTAGTTAAAATCACGAATCAACACGTTATCCCCATAGGCTTTGCTGATTCCGTTGATTTCTACGGTTTTTTTACCAAGTCTTGTGGATAACGCATTTATTTCTACATTCTTATCCTTTTCTATTATCTTTCGATCCCTTAGCTCTTCAAAACGCCGTATATGTGCCTTTTGTTTGGTGGAACGAGCTCTGGCTCCCCGCATCATCCATTCCAAATCCATGCGGTACAGGCTCTTGTTCTTTCGTTCCGTTGCCTGCTCCATATCCTCCCGTTCAGCCTTAAGCTTTAAAAATTCCGTGTAATTGGCAATGTAGGTATATAGACTACCCTTATCTATTTCTACAATCTTGTTAGTTACCTTGTCCAGAAAATACCGGTCGTGGGTTACCATAATGAAGGCTCCCTGGTATTTAACTAGGTACTCCTCCAGCCATTCTGCCATGTCATTGTCCAGGTGATTGGTAGGTTCGTCCAAGACTAAAATCTGTGCAGGCGTTAATAAGGCACGAACCAGAGCAACTCTCTTTCTCTGACCCCCGGACAATACCTGTACCTTACCGTTAACATCGGCTATTCCGAGCTTTTCTAACATGGTTTTGGCTTCACCCTCAAGGTTCCTGTAATCCTCGTCTGCCTTCTTGCCAATGATTACATTCTCAAGTATTGTAAGTTCTTCCTTAAATACCGGGTTCTGGGCAAGGAATTCCACTTTCACATTCTTACCCTTGACTACCTGCCCTTCATCCGGCTCCTCAAGACCCGCAATGATTTTTAATAGTGTAGACTTTCCCGTTCCATTTATACCGATGACACCTATTTTGTCACCTTCGTTAATACCCAGCGTAACCTGGTCAAATAATATTTTATCAGTAAAGCTTTTGCTCATTTTTTCTACATTTAGCAGATTCATTCCCGAAGCTCCTTTTGTATCTCTGTGTTTCCATTTATTTTTCATTATTTCTGTTTTTAAGAATAACATACCTTTTCCTGTTTTACCAGAAATTCTTATAGATTATTCTTTCAAAGCTTTCTTTGGATAATATTGGTACTTTTTTTAAAAAGCTGATAATTGTGACTTTTACCACTTGTCAAGTGAAAAATTTTTTAAAATTTTGCATTTAGGACTACAATATATAGTACTATTATGGTATAATACCACTGCATGTTGATTTATTTTCCACTCCCTTCTTGGTACTGTTGGAGGTGATGTATGATGAAGCACATGCTTTCTTTACAGGCTTTTTTAAAGAAAAAACCTGGTGAAGAAGCGTCTAAACTTCTTAATTAAAATAGTAAATAAAACCATAAATGAGAAAATGAAAGAAGGCCCTGAAATGATTAAAGTAGTAAAAAAAGATAACACAAAAGAAGATTTTAATGTGCAGAAAGTCATTAAAGCCGTGGATAAATCTGCCCATCGCGCCTTAATTGAGTTCACTCCTGCTGAGCATGCGTTTATCTGTCAGTATGTGGAGACAAAGGTCAATGCCATGAATAAAGAAGAAATCTTCATAAGCGAGATGCACAACGTGGTGGAGAGTGCCTTAGAACAGACTAATTCCTTGGTGGCTAAAAGCTACAGAGACTACAGAAATTACAAACAGGATTTTGTACATATGCTGGATGAAGTATATAAAAAGAGCCAATCCATTATGTATATCGGAGATAAAGAAAACAGCAATACAGATAGTGCTCTGGTGTCCACAAAACGCAGCCTTATCTTTAATCAGTTAAACAAAGAATTATACCAAAAATTCTTCCTGACCACAGAGGAATTGCAGGCTGCAAGAGACGGATTTATCTATATTCATGACATGTCTGCCAGAAGAGATACTATGAACTGCTGTCTCTTTGATGTAAAAAATGTGTTGCAGGGTGGCTTTGAGATGGGAAACCTCTGGTATAATGAACCCAAAACTCTAAACGTTGCCTTTGATGTAATCGGCGATATTGTTCTTAGTGCAGCCAGCCAGCAGTACGGTGGCTTTACTGTGCCAAGTGTTGACCTGCTGTTAGAACCCTATGCTGAGAAATCCTACGAACAATTATATGAAAAATATCTGAATCTAGGCGTAAAACCAGAGGCTGCCAACGAAGAGGCGTTAAAAGATGTAAAAGAAGATTTTGAAAAAGGCTTTCAGGGCTGGGAATATAAATTTAATACGGTTGCTTCTAGTAGAGGGGACTATCCATTTATAACAGTTACTACGGGTACCGGCACCGGACGTTTCGCCAAAATGGCTTCCATTGCCTTATTAGATGTGCGCAGACATGGACAAGGTAAAAAAGGATGTAAAAAACCTGTACTCTTTCCGAAAATTGTATTCCTGTATGATAAGAATCTTCATGGCGAAGGATGCCCTTTAGAAGAGGTTTTTGAAGCTGGAGTCCATTGTTCCAGCAAGACCATGTACCCTGACTGGCTGAGTTTAACCGGCGAAGGGTATATATCCAGTATGTATAAAAAATACGGAGAAATCATAAGTCCCATGGGCTGTCGTGCCTTTTTATCCCCTTATTACAGGGAAGGCGGTATTCATCCGGCACACGAACAAGATACCCCGGTATTTATGGGACGCTTTAACATCGGTGCGGTAAGCCTTCATCTCCCTATGATTTTGGCAAAAGCCAGACAGGAGAATAAAGACTTTTATGAAGTACTGGATTATTACTTGAATTTAATTCGAAGATTACACATTAGAACCTATGAGTATCTTGGGGAAATGAGAGCCTCTACCAATCCTCTGGCTTATTGTGAAGGCGGTTTTTATGGAGGCAATTTGGGCATACATGACAAAATTAAGCCTGTCCTAAAGGCGGCTACAGCTTCCTTTGGTATTACTGCTTTGAATGAATTGCAACAACTATATAACAAAAAATCTATCGTACAGGATGGTAATTTTGCTATCGAGGTGCTAGAATATATTAATAAGAGAATCAATGAGTTTAGAGAGGTCGATGGGAACCTGTATGCCGTATATGCAACTCCCGCAGAAAGCCTGTGTGGTCTTCAGGTACAGCAATTCCGCAAAAAATACGGAATCATTGAAAATGTTTCAGACAGAGAATATGTAAGCAACAGTTTCCATTGCCATGTAACAGAAGATATAACACCTGTACAAAAACAGGATTTGGAATACCGTTTCTGGGAACTGTCCAATGGAGGTAAAATCCAATATGTGAAGTACCCCATTGATTACAATACCAATGCCATTAAGACCCTTGTAAGAAGAGCAATGGACATGGGCTTGTATGAAGGTGTAAATCTTTCCTTGGCATATTGCGATGATTGCGGCCATCAGGAACTCGAAATGGATACCTGTCCAGAATGCGGAAGTACGAACCTGACTAAAATAGACCGTATGAACGGCTATTTATCTTATTCCAGAGTAAAAGGCGATACCAGACTCAATGATGCAAAAATGGCAGAAATCAAGGAAAGGAAAAGTATGTAATGCATTATCACAACATAACGAAAGATGATATGTTAAACGGAACCGGCCTGCGGGTGGTTCTGTGGGTTGCAGGTTGTACCCACGGCTGCAAAGGATGTCAAAACCCCGTGACCTGGGATTTGATGGGGGGGCTGCCTTTTGATGAAGCCGCGAAAGATGAGCTATTTAAAGAGCTCGATAAAACTTATATAGAAGGTATTACCTTTAGCGGAGGAGATCCTCTGCATCCTGCCAACCGGCAAGCGGTAGGAGCACTGATTGAAGAAATCCGCATCCGCTTCCCTAAAAAAAACATTTGGGTTTATACCGGTTTTGAATGGGAAGAGTTAACAGCACTTTCTTTCCTGCCTCAGATTGATGTACTGGTAGACGGTAAGTTTTGCAAGGAACTGCTTAATCCCCAACTTCACTGGAAGGGCAGCAGCAATCAGCGGGTAATCGATGTGAAAAAGACCTTGAATAACAATACACTTACTATACTTTAGACATAGTAATTAAAAACGGGCTGTGAAAAAGCTTATGATACGCTTTTTCACAGCCCGTTTATGTTAATTGACTCATTTTACTGCATTGCCCCGTCTATATTACAACTTTATATGACATATTCAATATGTCTTGGTAGTCCTTCAACCATAATCGGAGAAAGTTCATCTCCAATTAACGGTCTTGCGTAATCAACAAAGTCCTTTGTTACTTTGTTATTGGTTAAATCAATCCACTCTAGTGGAACCTTCTTTTCCATATTGGCAATTTTATGAATATCAAAAGTATCTGTTGAACACTCATAGATACTTTTGCAAGCCTTTGAATCACCGGACGTTCTCTTAAGAATAATCATTTCCCCGCTTTTCCCTTCGTCAGCGGCTCTAACTCCTGCTGCACCTGCTAAAAAGGCTTCCTTGATATCCACTAAAGATGCCATATGAGATGCACATCTTTGAAGGGTGTTCAGCTCAATGGCTCTAGTTTTACACCCGATTTCTCTTGCTGCCCGCTGTGCTAAGATATTTGCTGCCCCGTTTAACATAGTATGTCCAAAGCCGTCAACATATTTTCTATCCTCTGTTAATTCACATACATAGCGGCCGTCCTTTAAATGAATACCTTCTGAAATAGCAATAACTAAGGATTTTTTATGAGCTTGAAGCCTTGCTGTTCTTTCCAGAAAATCTTCCATGGAAAAATCTGTTTCTGGCAGATAAATCAAATCCGGTCCTCCGCAGTCAACACCTTCTGATAATGCCGCCGCACCAGTTAGCCATCCGACATTTCTTCCCATGATTTCAATAATGGTAACATTCTTTTGGTCATAAACAAGGCTATCACGAATAATTTCCTTAGTAGTTGCACCGATGAATTTGGCAGCACTGCCATATCCAGGTGTATGGTCGGTTATCTCAAGGTCGTTATCAATGGTTTTAGGAACGCCGATAAAACGGATTTCACTTTGATGGGCGGTACCATAATCGGATAATTTTTTAATTGTATCCATTGAATCATTGCCGCCTATATAGAAAAAATACTGAATATTTAATTTGTTAAATGTATTAAACAATGTTTCATAAATTTCCGGTTGGGAATCATAATCCGGCAACTTATAGCGGCAAGAGCCCAAATAGGAAGAGGGTGTCCGCTTTAACAGCTCAATTTCTAATTCACTGTGTAACTTTTCTCCCAGATCAATGTATTTCTCATCCAACAGTCCTTGTATCCCATAAAGCATTCCGTATACTTTGCCTGCCCCTAAATCCTTCGCTGTTTTGAATACTCCTGCCAAACTGGAATTAATAACTGCCGTGGGTCCTCCAGATTGGCCTACTAGGACATTACCTGTCATGATTTTACCTCCGTATATTCAACTCTGTATTGTTTTGTTAATTAATTTAGGTTTTTCTAAAGCATCTCAAACCCGCGCTAGTACACAATATCATTACATTTTCACCCTGTCAATATGTAATCAATTATCCATTATTATTATAGTTACTAAACTAATGCAGATAAGGCATGTCCTGGCTTTTATTCCAGAACATGCCTTAAACTAAACTCTTATGTGTTTATTTTACTTTACTACTCTATAGAAATATATTCAAAATCTGTAAAATAGGAATAAAGCTCCTGTGATCCTCCAAAAGCATACAGACCAACAGTTGCACCCGTAAAACGCTTTCCTTTGACAATGCCTTCACTGCAAAGGTAATATACATTGTTAAGCTCACCGGTTACTATCCAATTCTTTTTATCCATGCTAAAGAAAAAGCTTCTCTTTAGATTTCTAACCTGGGTTTTAAGATAAATTTCTTGTGGATATTCGCCACCGGTTCTTGGCAGCAATTGTGAATAGGCAAATCTCTCCACCGCATCAATCTTTTCAAATATCCTTAATTCATAAGCGTCCTCCGCATTTTTATAGATTCCATACTTTAAGTAGGTATTCTCATCATAAAAACTGATTACTCCGGCATTCTGCTCCTCCTGTAGCTTAGGAAGCTTCATCTTAACAACCATATCAAAGGAGAAATTCTTTTGCCTGCGCAGGCATAAATTTTCCGCTCCGATATCGTTCATTTCAAAACGGCTTCCTTTCAGGCACAGATAGCCGTTTTGAACACAAATACCTCCTTCTTTCCAGCTCCGAACAGTCATCCATTCCTTGTTAAGCTCTTCTTTTTCAAAGGAATCCAAATCACTTGTATTAAATATATGTTCTGGGAGAGACGGTTTTTTCATAAGTACACTTGGCCCTTTTAGATTATTGACAATCGGCCAGCCATCCGCAGTCCAAGTAATCGGATCCATAGCCGTTTCCCTTCCAAGGATACCGTATTTACCGTCTATATAGCGATTACACAGATAAACCATATACCACTCGTTATTTTGAGTCATTACCGGTTTTCCATGTCCGCAACACTGCAGGGTTTTATCCATGTCAGTCTGGGTCATAATTGGATTATAAGGGCAAGTTTCATAATTACCGAACAAGTTTTTAGACCTTACCACAGATATTCTATGCCCTCTTCCGGTTCCGCCCTCTGCCAGGAATAAATAATACCAGCCGTCTTTCTTTAGAAGATGGGGCCCTTCCGGTGCTCTTTTTTGATCACCATAATATAGCAATACTGGTTCGGAAAGTTTTTGGGTACCATCCTTGCTTATCTCAAAAATTCTGGCACCCCGGTTTAAAAGCATATATCTTCTTCCGTCATCATCGGTAAAGATAGACGGATCAATGCCATCCTCATCTATAAAAGTCGGTTTCGTATACGGTCCTTCCGGTTTATCAGAGGACACAACAATCTGCTTTCTTAGAACCTCTCCTCCATCATTTAAACGATAGGTGGCAGTAATGTAGAATCTGCCTTCGTTATAGGAGATATCCGGCGCCCAGTAGCCTCTTCCGCCCTCTAGTCCTTCCAGATAAGACCATGCCGGATTGGTAATGGCATGACCGATAACCTCCCAGTGTATTAAATCTTTTGAATGAGATATGGGGATACAGGGGAAGTATACAAAAGAGGAATTTACCATATAATAATCCTCACCAACCCGTACAATGGAAGGGTCGGGGAACATACCGGTTCTTATAGGGTTCTGATACATATCCTCAAAGTCTGCCTTAAGGTAGGCTCCAAAATACTCTTTTATATCCAAAAACTCTCTGTCCATTGCTAAATGATAGGGTGTAACTCCCTGACAATCACCCTCTACCGGGGATAATCCCACCTTTTCCGTAAGATATTGGACTACCTGGAGGTTACCGGATTCAACGCCATAATGTAGACAACTTCTGCCCTTTTTATCTCTTTCATTAAAACTGGCAACCGAATATTCTACAATATATTTTATAATCTCAAGATTCCCCGTCTTTGCTGCCAAAGAAGCCATTTCTGTTCCTTCTTCATCCCTTTGCATGATTGCCTTCGGGTCTTTTCCTAAAATCACTTTTATACCTTCTAAATCCTGCTTAAGCAGGCTGCTAACTAACTCATTCATCGCAATAAGTACACCCTTTCAATTTTAGTAATGATTCACTTTATCATATCTTTGGCTAAATGACATGCCATTTTGAGATTTTCTACTGCAAGATTTTGCACTACCTTTTAAAAAATACCATAAGCTTACTTAAAGAACTTAAGAAGTACCATGACTTTCCTGTTGTTACAGTATCTGAAAGTCATGGTACTTCTTATGCAAGGATGGCTTTATTCCTTCTTAATCTTATTGCTATTCTACTATTGTTTACTAAAAAATTCATCAAGCTGTCTCTGAATGTCTGCTACATAGTCTTCCCAGCCTGCTTTTTGTAAGGCGTCCTGTAATTCTTTACTGCCTTTATCATAATCTTGTATCCCAGCCAGCATAGGATGAGCTAACTCTGTCCACACTGTATCAATCTGAGCTTTCTGAGCTTTTACGTTATCATAATTTAAGGTCAATCCATATGTTACATCTGTAATTGCTTCGTTATCCCAATTTCTGTAAGTATCAATGAAGTCATCTGGGAAACGTTCATCAAAATGAGATATATTAACATTAAATATCATCCACTGATAGAATAATTCATCTGTCTGATTCGGAACAATTTTATCGTTGACAATCTTATAATCTTCACCTTCAATACCGTATATGAACGCATCGGCAAGCTCGGTATTTTTCTGTAAGGTATTAATAAATAATGCAACTCTATCCGCCTTTGTTGACGTTACAGGTACTTGGAATGCAGTATTTTCATAGGATTTTTTAAAATAAGGCTTTTCAGGATTTAAATAGTACTCTTTTGTATAAGCAGTAGGAACTACCTGTTTTAGAGCCGGTTCATTTTCTATAACTGTACTGCCGCTTGTACCTCGGAAGAAGAAAGTCATACCTGCCTGAAACGGATGTGTAATTGTATTGGTAAGCATATCACGAGGAAGCAGGTTGTTTTTGTACCAGCCATTGTAAAGAGTCACTGCTGTTTTAAATTCTTCACTGTCCGCAATACTTACGACTTCTTTTGTGTCCTGGTCAATCCAAAGACCGGTTGTTAGCGGTGTCAGATTACGTTCACCAGCCCCTCTGACTATGTATTCGGAGGAAGCTAAATCATAGGTCGCATACATATCAGGATACAGCGCTTTTGCTTTTGTAACATAATTGTTTAAATCCTCAAGAGATTTTAATTCCGTAATTCCAAGTTCATCCATGATATCCTGTCTTACACAAACAGTCTCGAATACACCACCGGTTGGCTTACTGCCAATGGGAATCGCATAAATTTTGCCGTCATACGTATAAGGATTAAATGCAACTTCATCCATAACTTCCTTCCAGTCAGGTAAGTACTTACCAACTACTTCTGTTAAATCCTGAAGATAACCCTTTCCGATACTAGAAGCCGCCCATTTAGGATCAATGAGAGCCGCATCAAAATCCTGTCCGGAGGCTATCATTAAGTCTATTTTGCCGCCGGCACCGTTTTCTGTCCATGGCACATATTGTAATTCAACTTTTGTGTTAATTTCATCAATAAATATTTGCTGAAATTCGTTTTCCATTAGTTCTGCCATTCTAGGGGACTGTTCTCCGAATAACACGACTTTAATGGTATCCAGCGTGTCCGGACGTAATGGATTGTCACTGGTTCCGGAATTACTGCCTGTATTTTGTGTTTCATTTACAGAGTTATTCTCCGGTGTGTTACCCTTGTTTGCACAACCACTGGCGAGTACAACTGCCAGAAAAAGGGATAAAAATACATTAAATTTTTTAAATTTTTTCATAATTTCCTCCTATATTATATAGTTTTATTTACAATCCGTTTGCCGGACAATAAATCATAGCCTGGTGCTTACCCTTTTACCGCACCCACAATTACACCCTTGGTAAAATACTTCTGAGCAAAAGGATACAGTAACAGGATTGGCCCAATGGTAATACATATAGTAGCCATTTTCGTCGTTTCCAAAGGTACATTAATATTATAACCTAAGGATTGGTTTGCCTGTGTTGCCATAAACTGCACATTAGCAAGCATGTTGTATAAATAATACTGTAACGGATAAAGCTTCTGTTCTGTTATAAACATTAATGCCAGATAATAATCATTCCAGTAGGAGAGGGCATAAAACATACCTACCGTTACTAGTCCCACCTTGCCAAGAGGAAGATAGATAATGGAAAAAATTTTAAGATAACCTGCTCCGTCAATCTTTGCCGCCTCAGCCATTTCATCGGGTATGGAGTTAAAAAAGTTACGCAGCAAAAACACATTAAATACATTTAACGTAGCTGGTAAAATCAAGGCATAAAAACGATTCGTCAAATGATAGTATTTGGTACACATAATATACCAGGGTAATAAACCCGCTGAGAAAATCATTGGTATATATAAAAATAAGTTCAAAAAGCCTCTGGGTCTAAATTCCTTAATAGATAATACATAAGCCATAGCCGAAGATACCAGCAGCGAAAATAACGTACCTAATACCGTAACCATAATCGTAACCGTATATGCATTCAGTATATTTTTCCCAAGAGAGCCTAGCACGATTTTATAAGCTGCTAGTGAGAATTCTCCCGGGATAACACGGTAACCGTTTTTTATTACAAAGGTTTCATCGGTTAAGGAAACCCCGATTGCCAAAAGCAGTGGGTATAAGCACATAATGGCAAATGCAATTACAATTGCATAAAATGCAAACAGAAGAATCTGACTGCTTCCCACCTTCTTTTTCTTTCGCGCAGATGTTCCTACATTAATCTGATTCATGACAGCCTCTTTTCTTTTATCAAAATATGGTTTTAGAATAATTGATAGTCTTTATCAAATTTACCGGCAATCCAGTTCGAAAACACTACGAGGATAAAGCCAAATACCGACTGATACAGACCAATGGCTGAACCCATTGTGAAATCACCCATACCCATAACAGAACGGTACACAAAGGTGTCGATAATATCCGTTGTCTTCATTAGGGTAGGTGATAAGTTTGTTAGAGACATTAACATTGTTAAGTCACCGCTTAGCATCTTTCCAACGGATAAAAGAAACAAAATAATTACCGTAGGTTTTAATAAAGGAATCGTGATAAACCTTATCTTCTGCCACATGGTTGCTCCGTCCACTTCTGCGGATTCATAATAAGAGGTATCAAACCCTGTAATGGTAGCAAAGTAAATAATGGCGCTATAACCTGCGCCCTTCCATATATTGGCGATAGGAAGAATTACTCTCCAATAAGCAGGTTCATTGTAAAAGTCTATCTTCTCCATACCAAAGAAGGTAAGTACAGAATTGATGGTACCTCCATCATAATCAAGTATGGCTGACAAAATACCGCCCGCTATAACCCATGAAAGGAAATACGGTATAATGGATAGCGACTGAGTAACCTTTAAAACCTTTTTATTTTTGATTTCATTAAACATTATGGCAAGTGCCACTGCCGCTGTGGTACCAAAGACTGTGTACAAAACATTTAGTATGATAGTGTTTTTTGTAGCACGCCAGGCAGTTTCAAAGTTGAAAAAAAAGAATTTAAAGTTTTCCAACCCAACCCAGGGACTTCCAAAAATACCATCCTTAAAATTGTACTTTTTAAATACGATAACCAATCCTGACATGGGAATATAAGAAAACATAACAATTAAAATAATTGCCGGAAGTGCCAGCAGCCATAGTGCACCGTACTTTTTTAAATGACTGTACAGGGAATTTTTCTTTGTATTTCTTTTTACTTTTATCGTTTCCACCAATTCTCCTCCTAAACTTAAGATGTTAAACGCAATAACTCCTTGCCTTGATTATGCAGTCTTACACCCTTTTTGAGCAATCATAAAAAATTGATATACCATTGTTTTTTTGATTTTAAGACTATAAGAATTATTCTAAAGTATTGTTTTATTATGTATCAAAACGTCTGAATACAAAGACACCACTGCATTACCGGTAACAGCAAAAGAAGCACCTGCTTTTCTAACATACCAGCTTAATTCTCTCTAAACCGGCAGGGAAAAACATGCACTTCTTCTTATTTCGGAAGTATATACTCTCCTGTTCTATTTTAATTTACTTTAAATGGTTATTCAGACGATACTTACTTGGAGGAATTCCGTATTTTTTCTTGAACTGAGCCGTAAAGTAAGAAGAGTTTAAATATCCTACTTCTTCACAGATGGCCTGAATACTGATGGAAGGTTCTTCTATCAGTCTTTTTTTTGCCTGTTCTAAGCGGATATTCGTCAGATAATCGGGGAACGCACAGTTGGTGTAATCGTTAAAAATCCGGCTGAAATAAGACGGAGTAATATTAAATTTATCCGCTAAGTACTGGGCACTCAAATTGGTGTCCTTATAGTGCTCCATTATATACTTTACAGCTTTTTCTACGATTTCACTACTGCCCTTTCTTTGCGCCTCACCAATGGTATCCTGTATCTTCTCAAATAATATCAGAAACCAGGGCAGTGCCTCATCTATATACTCAAACGATAATACTTCCTTCTGGGCATTTTCATAATCCAAAAATCCCAGACTGGAACGGTACTGGGTTATTTCATTATGATACAAGAACATCTCACAGGCTAAGGATATTAATAAATCGTAACCGGTTTGAAGGGAATGTTCCTTTATAAAATCCTTCATTACCTCAAACTCTTTTATAAAGGACTGTTTATCCTGCTTTTTTACACTGCATATAATATCCCGTAAATCAAAATCCTTGTGGGAGCCGCCAAAGGAACAATTGTGTATCTGTTCCTCCGTAATTATTGCATTTTCACCAAATAAAAACCGGTACTTAGTAATGGCCTTTGCTGTCTGATACACCTGATAAAGCCCAGAAACCTCTGTATTTTTTCCACTTAACCCGATATTAATATATATTAACTGCTGCTGCCGTATACTATCAATGATTCTTTCTGATTGACTGTAGAATAAAGAATCTGTCATGGAGTCTCCCTGACTAATCAATATTGCTGCAATAAATTCACTGTCAATTACATAAAGTAGAACTTTCGCTATGTATTCATAGCTTGCCTTTGCTATTTCAAAGATGTTATTGATATGCTCTAAAATATCAGCTTCCTTAATCTCATTCATCACCTTATCCAAATTACAGATACGCAAGACAGCGCAGTAATAAGAAGCCTCCTCTATTTCTTTCATCTTCTCCAGAAAGACTGACGGAACTTTTGAGTTATAATGGCGGCTGCTCAAATAATGAATCATATAATCCGTTTCTTTTTCCTCACTAAAATGATTCAACTGTCTTGCCATAAACCGCATTTTTTCAGATATAACAGACAGCTCCTTGTATTTTTTTCTGCTGTTTTCCACATTTTGAGTCTCCGCCGTTTCCGACCCATTGATATATTCCATAACCTCATCAATAGGGTGATATACCTTAAAAGCTACAAAAGCAGACGTGAGTAAAGATACAAACATCAATAGAATTCCGGCAGCAATAACCAGATTTCTTGAATGAGCAATGGAATTTAGCATAGTACTGTAGGGATAAATGTGCAAGATATAGTAATAACCGTCATTGGAACGGATATAGCTGACGGTATATTTTACCTTGTCCCTTAAGAATTTAAACATACCCCCACTATCATTCTCCGCAAACATGGTGCTTATAAATGCCTCTTTTGCAATGTTCTCTCCAAACATATACTCTCCTGAGGATTCTGCCAGTACCTTACCATCATTTGACAGGATAATAAAATTCTCACCAGGCACCGTCTCTGAAAACAGCCGCCCTGTAATTGCTCCCATGTCCAAATTAACTGCTATACCATTCTCATACACCTTATCCTTACCTGAAAAATCCCCTATGGTAAGACTTACTATTTCATGTTCTTCTCCATATATATCCGTGTAAGACCATGGATTCATTCGGGTTAAGTAAGAGTTTACAAACGTCTTTTCAGCTCCCATATCCACCTCTTTTGTGGTAGGATACTGAGGATTACTGCTCTTTAACAATATTCCGTCTTTACCAAAAATATATATGGAGTGAAGGTTTGGATTGACAGATACAGTCGTTACAATGCTATTAGCAACGACAGAGGTATTGTCATTCCAGCTGACCTCATTGTTTATTAACATACGCTTAACATATACATTCTTAAACAAGGTTTCCAGAGACTTTTGTGCAGAATCTAAATTATTGTAAATCACTGCATGATAATTGGACAGAACTTCCCGGTCATTTTTAATCAGCTCGTCCATCTTTAACTTTTGCACCCAGGAAAAACCAATAAAACAAGCAATGGTTATAAAAAATGCAGAAATTCCAAAGGTACACAAAAAAATCCGCTTCAGTATGGTACGTTCCCGGTATTTTTGAATTACTTTTTTATACATGCTTACACCCCAATCTATTGTCTATTAAATAGTAATATAGTTATTTTTACTGGTCAAGATTTTTATAGACATTGTACAATAATTTAATACTATATCAATTAATTGTTATATATATATTTACCATTTCATTGTAAAATAAATATGGATTGAATCCCACTGCATATCGCAAACAGCGTGTGATGCTGCATAAATAGAAAGATAAAGATACACCTATTTTCAATCTAATACAAGAAAACAACATAAAACACATAATTCTGGAGGACCACATGATTATTGTATCCAAAAATAAGAAGGGTGCTTTTTCTACTTTACAGGAGGCAATTCTATCTATAGATGATGCCCATACTGAGGAAATAACTGTATATATAGAAGCCGGCATCTATGAAGAAAAAGTATTCATTCGCAAAAGGAATATTCGCTTAGTTGGTGAAAACAGAGACAAAACCATTATTCGTTACGGAGATGGAGCTAGAAAGCCCAGAGGTGACGGCAGCGAATATGGTACCTTTAATACAGCTGTCATTCTCTTTGCCGGAAGTGATATCCGGGTAGAAAACCTGACCATTGAAAACACTGCCGGAGCAGGTCATATAGCCGGACAAGCCCTGGCTGTATATATTGCCTCTGACAGAACCTCTTTTTATAATTGCAGTCTGCTAGGCCATCAGGATACTATTTTTACCGGTGATTTACTTCCTAAGCCTTATAAGAAATTGATGCTGCCCGAATTCTTTACAAACTCAACCGTTGCTATTGATTTTTCAGAGTTGCGTAATTACTTTAAGGATTGCTATATTGACGGAACTGTTGACTTTATCTTCGGACCCAGCACTGCCTACTTTGACCATTGTCAGATTCACTCAAAATCAGAAGGGCCTGATGGGGAGGGCTCCTTTATTTCGGCTGCAAGTACTCCAAAGACTCAGGAATATGGTTATGTCTTTTATAACTGCCATCTGACCAGTGAATGTAGAGAAAATAGCACTTATCTTGGACGTCCCTGGAGAGATTATGCAAAAACTGCCTTTTTATGCTGTACCATGGATAGTCACATCAGAAAAGAAGGCTGGCATAATTGGGATAAAGCCAATGCCGAGGTAACCATTGCCTATGTGGAATACGGGAATAAAGGTCCCGGTGCTGACACCGCCGGACGTGTTCCCTACTCAAAACCCCTGGTGAATGAAAAGGTTCTCGCGTATATGTCCTTTGAAAAGGTACTTGCCGGCGGAGATAACTGGAATCCGAATGCCTAACAAGTCGTTTGTAATCGTTCACAAAAGAGCCAGGCTATAAGAAATATCATATCTTCTTATAGCCTGGCTCTTACTATATTAAATTATCGCTTTTCCATTTATGCTCTACATTCTCCAGACTATAGACTTCCCCGTCGTATCTGAAACAGACCAAACCTTGACTAAACTATGTCTGTAAAACACACACATTCACTGCTAATCAAAACACACCGCGCGCCCTCCCTTTATATATAAAGCAAGACTGTTGCATTTTAAATTATCCATTCACCAGAAGCATGACCTTCGTATTTTTCCAAGAAAGGTTCTGCCGTCTTCTTCATTGCAAGAGTTATAGTATTTTCCTGAAAGGTCATAGTTATATTAACACTTCCATAACATTCATCAATAATATACGTTCTAAGATGGAGTGTATTCTCTGTAACCCAGGCTGCCGAGGAGACACAGGTGTATTCCGTACCCGGAAACTTTTGCTCAGCCATAGATGACAATCCGAACTTTAGTGTATGACTACCGCTTTCATTGATATAAGAAAACACACACACTTCCTCTGAAAAAGTAAGACTGCACTGGGTTATTCCCATAGGATTATCTGCTACATGATAACCTTTACCGTCTATTAAAGATACCTGTTCTGTTTTTCTCTCTCCCTTTTCCACCGGAAGTTTCAGATTACTTAATGTAACTCTAAGCTCATTTAAGAGAGAACTATTTTCCGGTATTGCTGTTACCTCTTGCTTCATCAAGTAAGGATATATATGGTGCCACAAGGCATCATATATTCCTTGAACCCCATTAGGATTTGTCAAATTATCCGCCATAGTTACCATCATAAAGTCCTGTTTCGGAAGACATACAGCAAGCTGTCCCCCTAAGCCATAAAGAGTAAATCCTCCGTCCCTAGTTTGCCAGAACTGATAACCATAGCCCTGTTGTTCCTCTGTACAAGGCTGAAGGCAGGTACTAATCTGGAAGGAGGTAGCTTCCTTTATATAAGCTTCCGGTATTAGCTGTTTGCCGTCATACCTTCCCCCCTTCATACAAGTATAAGCAAACTTAGCAACGTCTCGTAAGGTACAGATTAAGCCCGAACCACCCTGACAGATTCCCATAGGGCAGGTAAGCCATCTAATCTGGTCAGAGAATTCCAATTCATTAAGCACCTTAACTTTTAGATAATCAAACAATGACATCCCGCTTAAACGTTCCACTAAAGCAGACAAAACATGCGTTGCCGAGGTATCATATGCAAAAGCGGTACCAGGATACCTTGTAGGCTTTACGGTAAAGAAACTTTTTACCCAATCTCTATCATTTACCTGTTTATATGTGGTATAGCTATGTGGTGATGCCATACAGAGCAAATCACGAATAGTAGTTCTTTCAATATAAGGATGTAATCCCTTTTTCGGAAGCTTATCTGGAAAGTAACTGCTTATTTTATCAGTAAGGGACAGCTTCCCCTCCTCCTGTAATAATCCGATTGCTACTGAGGTAAAGCTTTTACCTACAGAATACATTCTATGGGGAGAATCCTTGTGAAAAGGTGCATAATATCCCTCTGCAATTACCTGGCCGTTCTTTATCAACATTGCGCCATGCATACAAAAGCCGTCTTTCTTAAGTTCCTTATAAAAATTTATAACTGCCTGAGAGGGTATACCAACTGACTCCGGCGATGCCTCGTCAAACAGCAATTTATTATACATAGTTTTCTCCATTTAAAACCTTGCCTTTCCACGCCTAGTTAACATTAGTTAATCTCTGCTTTCATATCAAAGTAGTCAAAAAACACCTTGCTTCCTTCTAAATAGTCCTTATCTGATACTGCGAAAATTCCTATCTTCGCTCCAACCCAGGTTGCTCCTTCCGGATTGAATCTTTTTGTAGGTTCACTCCACGTTTCTCCATCCGTACTAAATAAGAATTCACTGGTTTGATCTTCGTAGAATCTTGTTTTTAAATACAGAATCTTTTCTGCCTTTAAATCATATTCTTTTATAACTTCTTCCTTCAAGTCTTTGCCCTCACCTTGTGCCTCTACATATACCGCCTTAAGGGCTTCTTCCGTCTTTTCCACATACAGGGCACTGTATCTGGCACCTATCATAATCATACCGCTTCTGGCACCAACCGGCAGGACAGTAATATCCATACGAGTTACTGCTGTAAATGCAGGACACACAATTTTCTGAGTCAGTACATTGGCACAATTCCAAAGAAGTGCTTTGGAATCACCGGTAGTATTTAATGGATACAAACACAATCTTCCCTTTTCTTCTGTCAGAGAATAAAAACTATCAGAGTAATTGGCAAGCCACTGCCATTGGAGTCCAAGCTGACTTGACTCAAAATTATCACTGGTTGCAGGTTCACATATTTTGGTACTGGTTGCTCCCTCAGGCTTTTTATATTCTAAAACAGGCTCTCCGATACCATCACCATTGGTATCAATCCCAATCATTGGCCATCCATTCTTCCAAGCTACAGGCTGTAAGTGTGCAATTCTTCCATAAGCCCCCTTTTGTTGGAAATGTAAAAACCATTCTTCACCGTTTGGAGTATCTACAAGTCCGCCCTGATGAGGTCCGTTAATAATGGAATCTCCCTGGTGCATAACAATCTTTTCTTCATAAGGCCCGTAGATAGAGGTGCTGCGAAGTACTGTCTGCCAGCCCGGTTTCACTCCTCCGGCAGGTGCAAATATATAGTAGTATCCGTCTCTTTTATATACCTTGGGTCCTTCAATCGTAGGTTGTGTTGCCGTTCCGTCAAATATAACCTGATCTTCGCTGATACATTTGGTGCCTTCCGGATTCATTTCAAAAATAGCCAGTTTACTTTTAATACCGATACGGCTGTTGGCATATGCATGAACTACATAGGCCCTGCCGTCTTCATCCCAGTAAGGGCAGGGATCAATAAAGCCTTTTCCTTCCCAGACACATACCATAGGTTCCCATTCCTTTAGAGGGTCTTTTGCACAAGTCATAAAGATGCCTTCATCCGGCATTCCTACAAATATCCAGAACTTATTATCATGAAATCTGATACTTGGTGCCCAAATACCTTTTGCATGTGCCGGCTTCTTATAAACTTCATAGGGAAGCTCTTTTACTGCATAATTGACTAACTCCCAGTTTACTAAATCCTTGGAGGTTAAAATAGGTAACCCGGGCATGTAATTAAAACTGGAAGCTGTCATATAGTAAGTATCCCCAACACGGATAACATCCGGATCAGAATAATCTGCATGAAGTATAGGGTTTCGATAAGAACCGTTTTCTAAATCTGACTGCCATAATAATCTGTTATTTTTAATTTCTTTACTCATTTTTACACCCATTGCATACCGCAAGCTGTCTTGCGGTACTGCCACAAATAAATAGGTTGAAAGAATCTTTGTGTGGCATCCTTCCAATATTTTATATTTTCTTTCAACCTTAGCTCCTATCTGCGACCACGAATCACATACGAATCAAGACAGTTGAATCTCTTTTATCCAACCTTACACCTATTTGATATTGCAGGTCTGCCTGCAATTCTGTCACAAATTAAACTGGGCTCTTTAAAACCATCTTTTAACTTGCCCAAACGTGAGGAACGTGATACTATAATTTTCATAAATCGTTATACTTATAAAGTTATCAGCTTATGTTAAGGAGACCTTTATGCACACCTTTTATCAAAACCGGGATCATTCCTTTGTATGTTCTATCTCCACCAATTTGACTTACCCGGCACATCTCCATAAACACTTTGAACTGATGTATGTACTGTCCGGTACCATGAACGTTAAGATTAATGAGGAATCCAGAGATCTGCTTCCCGGAGACATTGCCATATCGTTCCCCAATACCATACACAGTTTAAAGACCATAGATAACAGTAAAATTATATTGCTGATATTTGATTCCTATTTGACGGAACCAAGCTTTGTCAATCTAAACACCAGAAAGCCTGTGAGTCCTTTTGTAACCAGGGATAACCTCCATAAGGATGTGCCATATTGTATGCATGCTCTTTTAGATATTTCAAAGCCATATGAGGTCAATCTGGAATCTGCGCTGACTAAAGGATATCTTACCGTACTTCTCTGTCGGTTGCTGGAAAGTCTGACCTTACGGGAATCCCATTCTGATGATTTAAACCTTGTACATCAGGTGTTGGTATATATTGACAACCATTTTACCGAAGCCCTTTCCTTAGAGCAGATTGCATCAAAATTAAAAACCAGTAAATTTTACTTGTCCCGTATATTTAACCATCAATTAAATACTTCCTTTAACCTGTATTTAAACAATCAGAGAATTCAACTGGCTCAAAATCTATTGGTCAGCACAGATTTATCCATAACGGAAATCTCTTTTCGATCCGGTTTTGAAAGTATGCGCACCTTCTACCGAGCTTTTAAAAGTATCTGCCACCTAACACCTACAAGATACAGGGAGCTTCATCAGAAAAAATAAACTATCTGTCATTTTCATCTCTGATATTCTGGGGCAGCACCCACATAAAAAAGAGTGCCTTCGCTGCTTTTTCTTTTGTTACGAATTTTTTAGGTTCTAACTCTTTACCATTTATCATTTTTCCTCTTTGAATTCCCTTTTCACACCGAATCAGTCCCAGCTTGTAGCTTTCTGAAACCTTAAAGTAAAGGGTCTTATTAATTTCTTTAGTATCTGCTACTTTATTCCAGGGTGTTAGCGGATAATACATGGCAGATTCTCCTGCTAAATTCGGATCATATAACGGGTCATGGGGCGAAAGATTCGTTTCATTGTAATCTGTCATATATTTTGGCTTTCTATATTTGCCATTTCTGTCTTTTCCGAATTTTATTACATATGCATCGTAAAGGATTCCACCCATAACCTCTCTTGTAAGGGGTTCTATACCATCCTCTAACGGCAGATTAATCTTCCACATTTTATTAAGTGCTTCTGTAAATGCTTTGGTTGTAATAACTTCCTTGGGATGAAACAGCCCCTCATCGTCCTTACTTAAGACATCAAGTTTTATCAGCTTTTCAATCTGATTTCTATAATAAGCATTTTCTCCGGTTCTTATATCTTTCGCTATTTCAGGATATACCCCCTCCCAATCACCGCTTTCAATTGCTTCTTTTACCACCGGTTTTAAATATGAAGCAATGGGAATCTGCTGCTTTGTGATATCCGTTACCAGAATTCGTGCCCACTGCTTTGATAAAGCTTCCTTGTAATGAGTACCGTCACTGCTGCCGGATGGATTCCCGTTCGCATAACTGCCAGAATTAGTCTTACTTGGCACTTCTCCTGCTTCGATGGATAAAAACATGGCTGAAGCAGCACCTCCGCCAATTTTTTCTATAAAACGAATACTTTCTTCATAAAGATCTAGCACATCAATCCCATATTCACTTACTACAGTCTTCATAATCCTCGGAAAATCAATACCCGGACAATTAGAATTCTTAAATCCGTTTAGAACTATATTTCCCTCTGTGGTTTTATTTCCATCAATTCTTGTCATAGGTGTGACGAATATGGGTATAATACCTCTAGAACGAATAGCAGGAATATAAACTTCGCGTATCCATGCCTCATAAGTCTCAGCTGTGGCACCTCTGCCAAACCTCGCCGATGGACCTGCTTCCGGTCCTGTTGATTCATCATTATGTCCTGACTGCACCAGAAGATAATCCCCTTCTCTGCCTTTCATAAGAATTTCGTTAAACCTGCCTTCACAATACATGGACTTAAAAGATCGGCCTCCCATAGAATAATTGATAACCTCTGCCTGATTTAAATCGAATAAGTCATCAAATACCTGTCCCCAACCCGACATCCCAGCTTCTTCAAAAATATAGGTTTTAACCGTAGAATCACCAAGGGTAAAAATCACTGGCCTTTGCTTATTATCTCGTTTTATGGTTTCAAGTTCTGTTATAGTGATTTCTGCAATACCTACTTCCGGTATAATACCTTCCGGTTTCTTATCCTTTGTAAGAAATGGTTCTACTTCAATTTCGATATAGCTGCTGCCTGTCACAAAATCAAAGCACCAGGTATTGTCCTTCCAAACAGCTATGTTACTCTTTGTTACAAGACCCGCAGCATCCCAGGGACTGACATCTGTCATCCTGTCCGCCATCATACCAGATACTGCCACCGAGGTTTGCTCCGGGACAGACGACGTTTTAACTTCCACCCTGTAAGCTCCCGGTTTTTCAACATTGACACGAAATATTAAGCCTCCATAGTTATAATGATTCAGATTTTCCCAAGTGATAGTCTCCTCAGTCTCTTGTACTACACAGCCTTTTTCTGTAATTGCAATACGCTCCGTTGAAACCTGTCTTTTCCAGATACCAGAAGTTATGTTTACAAAGCCATACCCTCTCTTATCAGAATACAAGGGAACCTTGCCATCCTTTAAGGCTTCCAGTCTAGTATCCTCCTTTTTCATACCAGCAGAAAAATTGAAATTTATTTTTTTCATGTACTATATGCTCCTTTAATTTACCATTACTTAACGGCTGCTTCTATATACAATTTATGTTCTAATTTTAGCATTTTCATACCATACATACTTGTCATATCTAGGTTTTTCTGTGACAATTATTGCAGTAATTAATAAACAACAAAACCAGAGTAACCCATATAGGATGCTCCGGTCTTGCTTTAGATTTCTATTTTTTTAATCAGTGAATTTTATCATACAAAATATCAGAAAGTCTTGCAAATTGCTCTAAAGTTAATGCTTCTCCACGGATAGTCGGGGATACTCCAAGCGCTTTAATAGCCTCTGCAATCACCTCTTTTGTTAAGTTGATTTCTGTTCCATTATATAACCCGTTTTGTAATGTCTTACGGCGTTGGTTAAAGGAAGCACGGATTAGCTTAAATAATAACTTTTCATCCTTAATAACCACAGGCTTATTCTCATGAAGCGTAAGGCGGATAACTGCTGAACCGACATTGGGTCTTGGCATAAAGCAGTTAGGCGGAACATTCGCTGCAATATAAGGCTTGGCATAATACTGCACCGCAAGAGATAAAGCCCCATAATCTTTACTGCCGGGTCCTGACTGCATACGTTCTGCCACTTCCTTTTGCACCATAACAGTTATATTATCAACAGGTACTAAAGCTTCAAATAATCCCATAATAATTGGAGTTGTTATATAATAAGGAAGATTTGCTACTATCTTTACCGGTCTGCCCTGATTTTTTTCCTGTACCAGTGCATTTAAGTCCACTTTTAGGATATCTTCATTTATTACACTTACATTAGAATACTCTGACAGGGTATCTTCTAATATAGGTATTAGTTTTTTATCGATTTCGACGGCTACTACTTCTCTGGCAGCCTCACATAAATACTGGGTCAGGGTTCCAATACCCGGTCCGATTTCCAGTACAAGATCATCTTTTGTTATCTCTGCTGCCTTAATAATCTTTTCCAGTACATGGGTATCAATTAAAAAGTTTTGGCCAAACTTCTTCTGGAATACAAAACGGTATTTATTTAATATTTCTATGGTTTCCTTGGGATTACCTAATGTAGCCATTCCTTACCTCACTTTTAATTTCATATATAATAGTATCCATTCTCAGCTATTCTTTAAGCCTTCTAAAAGAAGCACTTTATACATGTCCTTAGATAAAACCATACAATCTCTTGGCATTCTCTTCTGTTATACGGACAACCTCATCATATGCAACGCCTTTTAGTTCTGCAATTTTTTCTGCTACCTGTTTTAGATACAGGGAGCAATTTCTCTTTCCTCTGTTCGGTTCTGGTGTTAAATAAGGGCTGTCGGTTTCTAAAACCAGCGCATCAAGGGGTGCATATTCTACCACTTCCTTTAACTTTTTTCCGTTTTTAAAGGTTATCACACCACCGATTCCGAGGTAAAAGCCCATATTCAGATATTCTCTAGCCATTTCCACTCCATAGGAAAAGCAGTGAATAACTCCCCCTGTTTCCTTTAGATTTGCTCCTTTTATCATATCAAGTGTATCCGCCGCCGCATCTCTGCTATGAATTACTGCGGGTAATTTTACTTCTTTCGCAAGTTCCATCTGTCGTTCAAACCAAATTTTTTGAACCTCCGGTTCTGTCTTCCAATAATAGTCAAGCCCTATTTCACCTACAGCTACTACTTTAGGTTCTTTTGCTGCCTTTTTAAGCCAGTCAAAATTTTCTTCATTTAGTTCGGCTGCTTCCTCAGGATGAACACCTATTGCTCCATATACAAAAGGAAATCGTTTTGTTAATTCCAAAGTCTTTTTTGAGGTTTCAATACTCGCACCTATATTTACTATATAGCCAATTCCTTCTGCTTCAAAACTTTTCAGCAATTCTTCCCTATCTTTATCAAAAGCCTCATCATCATAATGGGCATGTGTTTCAAATATCATATAGCCTCCACATTTTCCGTATAAAACAACCCGTTTCAATTAAACTTACTGCATATCTATAGTTAATCAGGTCGTGATAACCTGACACTAAAATTCAATACATTTTTTTAACAAAATTTTTAACATTATATAGTGTAACCGCAAAATGCGTATTCTTTCCACTTTAATTCCTTAGTATTATAAGTGAAAATAAGACAGATGTCCATGTTTTTTCAAATTCACGTATAAATTATGGGTAAAATGCTTTTAATTCCTAGTATTTTCTCTCTTTATACATGATAAACTAATTGTGAGGATGTATGTCCTTTTATTTGTTAAATAAAACCTTTACCTAGGTAATTGCGAAACTGTTATTTTATGTGTCAATTGTCTATCATTAAAAGGAAGGAGTCCAAAGTATGGATATATATCAGGCAGATTTAACCATAGTCCCAAAAGATTGTGAAATCCAAGGCATTCCCAAATTGCCATGTGATGAGCCGGATACCAGTGCATTATCTATGCCTGCACTTGGTATGGCCTATGTACCGGTGCAACGATTTCGTGAACTTTACGATTTAAGTACCGGCTTACAGACAGGTACTATTTTTAAAGAGTTAGATTTACCTTTTTATGGGATAGGAGGTACTTTACTATGAGTGATAACAAGTGCAATACCATGAAAAACTTGTTGGAAGTAAGTTTTGCTCTGGATGACCTCCGATTATTTCTAGATACCCACCCATATGAAAAGGAAGCCATTAGCTGCTATCAAATCTATAAAGACCAAAGGAATAAAGTTCTGGAGGACTATGAACAGAACTTTGGCCCTATACTTTCTTACAATGTCAATGATGAAAATCAGTGGATTTGGATTGAAACCCCATGGCCCTGGGAAGGAGAGGTGTAATTATGTGGTCCTATGAAAGAAGACTGCAATATCCGGTTAAGATAACAAAACCCAATCCAAAAATGGCACAGCTTATTATGAGCCAGTTTGGTGGTCCTGACGGCGAATTGGCGGCATCCATGCGGTATCTCTCCCAGCGTTATTCCATGCCTTATAAAGAAGTAGCCGGACTCCTTACGGATATCGGAACGGAAGAACTTGCTCATATGGAGATTATTAGTGCCATTGTATTTCAATTAACAAAAAATTTATCACTGGAAGAAATTAAAACAGGGGGCTTTGATGCCTATTACATTGACCATACAACCGCCCTATGGCCCCAAGCAGCCGGCGGTATTCCCTTTAATACGTGTTTCTTTCAGTCCAAAGGCGATGTATTGACAGACCTTCATGAAGATCTGGCTGCGGAACAGAAGGCCCGCACCACTTATGATAATATTCTCCGTCTAATAACAGACCCTGAAATTGTAGACCCCATAAAGTTCTTACGAGAACGTGAAGTCGTTCACTATCAACGTTTCGGTGAAGCTATGGTAAGAGTACAGGAACGATTAGATTCTAAGAATTTTTATGCCATGAATCTGGAAATCGATAAGCTTATGGCAAATAAATAGAAATCCCCTAGGACAAAAATTATTGTATTATAAACTTCTATAGAAAAAATCCATGGTACCTTCTGTTACACACGGCTTACAGAACGTTCATGGATTTCTTCTTTGTTAATTTATACCAGACAATTTTATTTTATTAGCAGATTTCCGCTCCGGAAGGCATACTCTTTTCAGGTGCCAATAATGCCAGCACACCATTTTCGTCTTCTGCACAAAGCAACATACCCTCTGATACTACTCCTGCTAATTTAGCTGGTTTTAAGTTTACTAGTACCATTACTTTTTTACCCACCATCTCCTCTGGTGTATAGTGTGCTTTAATACCTGATACGATTTGTTTTACCTGATTTCCGATTTTAACCTGGGAACATAGTAACTTTTTAGATTTTGGTACTGCTTCACAGGCTATAATTTCACCTACCTGGAATTGCAGTTTCATAAAATCTTCATAAGATATCTCTTCCTTTGCAGGAATATCAATAATAATCTCTTCCCTTGCCTCGCTTGAAGCAGCCTCTGTATCTCCTTCTGAAGGATCAGATGCCTTACGTGCTTTAACCTTTTCTAGTATTTCTTTAACATCCAGTCTTGCGAATAAGATTTCAGGTGTTTTTGTTACTGTGTTTCCTGAGGTATATAAGCCAAAGGTTTGTAATTCCTCCATATTTCTAAGGCTTGTATTCAGCTGGCTTACTATCTTATCAGCCGTTTCTGGCATAAAAGCCTTCAATAAGCTTGCACCAATACAAATACTCTCAACCAGATTATATAAAACTTCTTCCAGCCTCTTATGACTGCTTTCTTCTTTTGCCAAAATCCAAGGCATGGTTTCATCGATATATTTATTACATCTTTTAAATAAGGTAAATATTTCAGAAATGGCATCCGCCACCCTAAGCTGTTCCATCTTAGCTTCTACTTTTTTAGGAGTTTCAAGAGCAAGTTTTTTCAACTCTTCATCAATCGGTTCTGTTACTCCGGAACAATTTACCACGCCATTAAAATATTTATTAGACATGGATATCGTACGATTCACAAGGTTGCCAAGGGTATTAGCGAGGTCGGAATTCATCCTCTCCACCATAAGCTCCCAGGTGATTACACCATCATTATCAAAGGGCATTTCATGAAGTACAAAGTAGCGTACTGCATCTACGCCAAAAAAATCAACCAGTTCATCGGCGTATAATACATTTCCTTTGGATTTGCTCATTTTCCCTTCACCCTGTAATAACCAGGGATGACCAAATACTTGTTTTGGAAGAGGTACTTCAAGAGCCATTAGCATAATCGGCCAATAGATTGTATGAAAACGCAAAATATCTTTTCCAATCAGATGCAAATCTGCCGGCCAGAACTTTTTGTACAACTCTTCATGATTTCCGTCCGTATCATAACCAATTCCTGTAATATAATTGCTTAAAGCATCAAGCCATACATAGACAACATGCTTATCATCAAAATCTACCGGTATTCCCCATTTAAAGGAAGTTCTTGATACACACAAATCTTGTAACCCCGGAAGAAGAAAATTATTCATCATTTCATTCTTTCTAGATTCAGGCTGAATAAATTCAGGATGAGTATTGATGTGCTCAATTAGTCTGTCTGTATATTTGCTAAGCTTTAAAAAGTAGGCTTCTTCCTTTGCCGGCTGTACTTCTCTGCCGCAATCCGGACATTTGCCGTCTGCTAGCTGCGATGAGGTAAAAAAGGATTCACAAGGAGTACAATACATTCCTTCATAAAATCCTTTATAAATATCACCTTTCTCATAAAGCTTTTTAAAAATCTTCTGAACCTGTTTTTCATGGTATTCATCCGTTGTACGGATGAAGTTATCATAAGAAGTATTCATTAAATCCCAGATTCCCCTAATCTGTCCGGCAATCTCATCTACAAACGCTTTAGGAGTTATACTTGCAGCAGAGGCTTTATCTTCAATCTTCTGACCGTGCTCATCTGTTCCTGTCTGGAAAAACACTTCATAACCCTGCTGTCTCTTAAATCTGGCTATGCTGTCGGCAAGGACAATTTCATAGCTGTTTCCGATATGAGGCTTTCCGGAAGTATATGCAATAGCAGTTGTAATATAATAGGGTTTTTTACTCATTTAATTTCCTCCTTAATATAAAAAAGCTCTCGTCTTCTTTTAAAGACGAGAGCTATATCCCGTGGTACCACTTTAATTCAGTCCGGCAAACCGAACCCTTTATAACTGTCTAATAACAGTATGTCACATAACGGGTGCATCCGTCGCAGCCTAAAAAAATTCCCTTCTCGGTGCGCAGCTCCAAGGCCATCTTCAGCAAATATTCCATGACTCCTTTTCAACTACCGGAGCTCTCTGTACATTTCGTCTTTGCTTACTCTTCTTTTCACAGCTTTTATCCAGATATAATTATTTTAATATAGTTATATAGTTATCTCTAACTTGATATAGTCTATAGTATATTCTATAAAACTGAAACTTAATCATTCACTAGAAGTTAGCATAGCATGCGGAGAAAATTTTGTCAACTGCCTCCGACTAAAACCTTTATAAAGGTGCAGTTCTTCTCTACTTTTTGCCTTCTTTAAATGCCTGAAAGATTTTATCTGCTATTTCTGGATTCACAGACTTAATATCATTTAAGTATACCAATGTGCTTCCCTTATACTCCTGAGCTTCTCCTAAAAGAATAATTTCAAAGGTAGAACGCAGAATATTTATTATACACTCTTCGCTATGATATGTATTACAGTTACGACATTCGTGGAGCATATATGCTAATGCATTAATTATTGTTTCATCATCATATAGCCTCATATCGCCAAAAGGTATATGTTCCATTCCTCCATCAACCATCGCACCATTTTGTTTGATACAGGTTAAGAGCACTTGCCTGCAATAGCCGATAAGACATGCTTCCTTTTGACATTTGCCACAAGTATTCTCTGTCAGACAGCAGTGCTGTACCTGTGATATTAAACTGTCATAATTAAATGATAATACCGCCATTTCTTATTCCTTCTTTCTTTTGTAAAAAACCTGTATTTAATACTTTAGTCCATGTCCTTTATTTCCATGTCCTCTTTTGTAACCACTTTGTTACAAACGGGACAATAATAGGAATGCTTAATGCTGTGCCCACACTCTTTATGAGTCAGCTTTTTATAACACTTTTTCAGATGCCTCTCTCCCCAAAGCAGCAAACCGGTAAATATATCTTCTAACTCCCGTCCGCTCTCCGTCAGATAATAGCGGTATCTGGGTGGGTGGGTCTGGTATAATTCGGTTCCGATTAATCCGTCACTCTCCAGAGTCTTAAGCCTTTCCGATAATAAGTTGGTAGGTATACCCTCCAGGCCATTTTGTATCTCCTTATAAGTATCCTTTCCCCTCATAATCTGATGTATTATTAAGAGAGTCCATTTGTCTCCAATAATATTTAATGTTTGTGCTATATTGCAGGGTATATTGTATTGATTTTTCATATGCTCTCTCCATGGGACATTATTGAATATCACCGGTTATTCCGTAGATTTTAAGGTTTGGTCTATGACATTTTGCATTACGTCTTTTGTCATCATCCCCGGCACATAGCCTAGCACATTGCCGTCTTTGGTAATCAAAAAGGTAGTTGGAAAGGCACTTATATAATAACTTGAAAATACTTCACCGGTTTCATCAAAAACGGTTGGAAAGGTGTATTCATTTTCCTCTAAGAATGCAATAATATCCTCTTTGGTTTCATCTGAATTATTAGGATATTCTTCACTCTTTGGATTAGCAACCCCCAGAATAACGACTTCCTCCTCATTTAGATTAAACTCCTGATATAATTCTTCTATATGTGGCATTTCTTTTTTACACGGCGGGCACCAAGTTGCCCAAAAGTTTAAAAATACCACCTTCCCCTTATAGTCCGATAAGGTATGAACATTTCCATACTGGTCGGTTAGGGTAAAGTCTATGGCGGGTATTTCTTCTAATTCTCTGCCAGCCTGTTCTTCTTCCTCTTGGGTTGCAGCATCTGCACTACCCTTAGAATCTTCTCTGTCAACTATGGATTCCTTCTCATCCTCTAAGGCCGTATCTTTTGCACCATTGATAGCTTTACTCTCCTCCTTGTTGGTTATGGGAAAATTGGTGCCTATGGAATTTAAGTAACTGGATATACCATTCATCCAGCCTGTAAAGGTCATAATACCAAGAAGTATTAATAAGATACCACCTGCTTTAATCGTATATTGAATAAACTTCTGCTTCGCCTTTAAAAAAGCAAGAACCCGGGCAGTAAAGAGTCCAAGAAGTAAAAAAGGTATAACAAATCCGAGCGCATAGACAAGTACCAGCAGATTGCCTAATGCTGCATTCTTCGCTCCGGATGCCAGTATTAATACCGAAGACAAGGCAGGACCTATACAAGGCGTCCAGGCAAAACTAAAGGTAAATCCCATAATTAGGGCAAGAAACGGCGTTATGCTCTTATCCGTCAGATTTAAATGAACCTTTCTCTCCCTTTGCAAGAATTTAAAGTCTAGAATTCCAAGCTGAAATAATCCAAATAGGATTATAAGTATGCCACCAATTCTAGTAAAAAGATATTTATGACTATTAAAAAATTGTCCTAAAGCAGAGAATGTCATTCCCAGTATAAAAAAAGCAAAAGAGATTCCTAAAACAAAAAAGAACGTATGTAAAAATACCTTCTTCCTTCCGTAGGTTATTACTCCGTTTTCATCAACCTTTTTGGCATTTCCCGCTAAATAACTCATATAGACAGGAATAAGAGGTATGACACAGGGCGAAAAAAAAGAAATTACTCCTTCTAAAAATACCAGTATGAAACTGATATGTCCTGTATTGAGTCCTTCAAACATAAACTTCTCCTTGTTATTTTAATGATAACCCCAGCTTTAAGACTACATTATTAATTATATTACATATTATTCCAACATCTTATAAAGCTTAACACAGTAACTTTAAAAAGTCAACTCACTTGTTAAATTAAAGTATCAGATAAAAAAATAATTCTTTTTTACTATACTTAAAATACATGAATGGTTATAGGATATATATCATAACTTAGTAAGTGTAGGTTAATACTTTTACTATTTATTCTTAAAGATTACATTTTCATTAAGATGGAGATTTTTGATTGACAAAACTCCAAAAACACTATATGTTTGCTTATGAGTATTTAATAATGGGAAATAGCTTGTGCCCGTCCCCCAACGTTTATGTATGGACAATGGCATGGTTATTATATACCCCTTTAGAAAGGTTAGGTTTCTATGAAAAGATTTTATAAAGTTTATCTGTGGCTCTTTCTGTCTGTTCTTTTATCTTTTAGTTTTGCCGGCTGTGCCAGACAGTCCATAGACAAAACCCCTAATACAGAAGATTTTGATTCCTTTACCAACCGTATATTTACAACAGAAGTGCAGAAAAGCACCATTACTTTAAATTTTTCACTGGCAAATCCAAAAGAATATGGCATCCTTGATACAAACGCAACACTTGGACATTATACCTTAGAAGAAATGCAAAAGTCCCTGCTAGATGCAGAAAATTATCTGGCTGCCTTAAAATCTTATGATTATAAGTCTCTATCCGATGAACAGAAGTTAACCTACGATATCTTAAAAGAAGTTTGGGAATTAGAGACGACCACGGGTGATTTACTGCTGTATCATGAAGTACTTGGTCCTACCACCGGTTTACAGGCACAACTTCCGGTGTTGCTGGCAGAATATAATTTTTATACCAAAGATGATATTAATACATATCTGGATCTTTTACCCCTGCTATACGACTACTTTGGCGAAATCTGCGCGTTTGAAAAGGAAAAATCTGACGCCGGTTTGTTTATGAGCGATAAAGTTGTCGATAATATTTTAGACCAATGTAAAACCTTTATAGAAAACAAGGATAATAACTATTTAATTGAAATATTTAATGATAAAATAGATGCCTTTCAGGGCTTATCTGCTTTGGAAGTACGAACTTACAAAGCAGCAAATAAAGACGCTGTTTTTACTTCTATTATACCGGCTTATGAGTTATTAATAACTACTTTAACAGATTTAAAAGGAACCGGCACCAACAATGGGGGTTTAAGCCATTTTGAGAAGGGCAAAGAGTATTATGAATATCTTTTAACAGCCAATACCGGTTCTTCCCGCTCTGTTAAGGAATTAAAAGAATTGTTAGATACCTCCATTACCACCAACCTTATGAAACTTAATTCCATCATGGGAAAAGACCCGGATGTATATGATGCAGTTATGAATATAACCTATTCGCTAACTGACCCAACTGAAATCCTTGAATATTTAAAGACCGCTATAAAAAAAGATTTTCCGGCCTGCCCGGAAGTAAACTATTCTGTAAAGTATGTACATGAATCCTTGCAGGAGCATTTGAGCCCGGCTATGTACTTAATACCGGCAATTGATAATTACAAAGAAAATATTATCTATATTAATAATAACCCTGATTATGATTTACAGCAGATATTTAATACTCTGGCTCATGAAGGCTATCCGGGTCACTTATACCAAGCTGTCTATTTCAGAGATAAAAATCCTGCTCCTATACGAAGCCTCCTTGACTTTGGGGGCTATGCAGAAGGCTGGGCTACTTATGTGGAATATTACTCTTACCACCTTACTGATTTTTCTCCTGATGTGGCTGATTTTCTAGAAGCAAATATGGCCGCAAATATGGCCTTATACTGCAAGCTGGATATTGGTATTAACTATGACGGCTGGACCCTTTCCGAAACCGCCGATTATCTAAATAGTTTTGGTATAACCGATAAATCAACCATTGAGGTTTTATACACAACCATGATTGAAGAGCCGGCGCTTTATCCACAATACGGTATTGGTTATCTGGAATTTATGAACTTAAAAGAAACTGCTAAGGATGCCTTGAGAGATAAATTTGAGATAAAGTCTTTCCACCAGTTCTTATTAGATATCGGTCCTGCACCTTTTGATATTATTGCTCAAAGAATGGACACTTGGATGAAAAAACAATAGTATCAATACGGATACAAACGTATTATTAATAAAGAGAAGCTCTATGACCTCCTTCTAACGGAAAGCCATAGGGCTTCTTTTAATCTTTTTACCAATTCATTTGGAATTCTAATAAAATGCTTTAACCTGTTTTTACATATCATCTTTAGGTTATTTGTATTAGAACGCAAATTTCTATCTTAAGAACCGGTTGATTTATAATGACTGATACCTAATCTCCAGAACAAGTAACATGGTATTAAAAATAAGCAGGCCGCTAACGGCAAGAACCGGTACCAGCTATTCGTACTCTTTCCCAGTATATATAATAAAGGATAGTACTGAACCAGAGCAAAGGGCACAATAAAGGTACAAAACTGTAGTACTCTTTTACCATAAATGCTGATTGGGTATTTTCCGTACTCCTTTGCACCGTCGGTAAGTACATTCATAAATTCAAGACCTTCTGTTGTAAAGAAGCAAAGTGTTGCATATACCAAAAATATAGATGAAAACAACACAAATCCTCCAACTATCATTAGGATAAGGGCTAATACCTTATTAAAACTCCAGTCTATCCTGCTTTTATGAACTCCATAGCTAAACATAAGTACGGCCTGCAAAAAACGCCCTACACGGGTTAGCTCTATCTTGCTTCCCAGAACCTGAAATATCTCATTTCTGGGTCTTACCATAATGCGGTCAAATTCTCCGTTACTTATGGTGGCGGAGAACATATCAAAACCTCTGACAAAGCATTCTGCCAGGGAAAACTGTATTAACACAATAGAAAAACAAAGCAGTACTTCTTCAAACGTATAACCCTTCACATTGGGGAACAAAAGAAACATAAAATATACCCCTAAGAATACATTAAAAGCTAAAAGAAACTGTCCTATGGTCATAAAAATGAAAGAGGTCTTATACTGCATTGCACTTTTTAATTGTATAGAAAAATACTTCATATATAATTTCATCTTCTCTTAACTTTCATCCTTTCTGCATAATCAACCACCCTGTACCACTACCCGCTTTAGAGCTTTGTTCATCAATAGCTTTCCTCCGCAGGTCAGTACAACACACCAAAACACCTGTAACACAATTGCACGAAGCAAATGCGCCCCCTGTAAGTTTCCGGAATAAACCCGAAGTGGTACATTCTGCATGGAGCCAAAAGGCAGCAATTCAAATACCCACCGTATGCTGTCAGGGAAAAACGGCAAAGGTATAACTGCACCGGAGAAAAACTCAACCATAGCAACTGCCAGTAAGCGGATGCCGGCAGCAGACACTGTATAAAAGCTTGAAATATATATCAGCATACAAAAAGCTACAACAACTATCAATGCCAATATTAAGGTGACTAAAAAAAAGAAAAAAGTAGTCATATCCTTTGGTACGGTAAACCCATAGGGTTTGGGAAGCAGAATACCTATAAAAAGGATGGGAAAGCATCTGAGAATTGCTTTTGATAAGCGGTTTGCTATACTTCTTACAAACCACATATTATAAAGGTTTACTGGTCTGCATAGTTCATATGCAATATCCCCTTTTTGAATTGCATGAAAAATCTCGTTTTCTAACAGCCAGGTCATATAAAGGGCTAAAAATGCCTGCTGCATCCATATATAAGAGGATAGATCCTGAAATTTCATAGGAAATGCCAATGGGTCTGCCTCATAAAAAGCTGTGAACATAAGTATCTCTAAAGCTCCCCAGGCAAACTGCGTTACAATGCCCGCCAGAGCTGCCGCCCGGTATTGAAGTCCATACAGAAACCTAAGCCGAAAAAAGGATACATATTTTTGCATCTGTTCTATTCCTTTCATTACTTAAAATATGTTAGACAATTGCAAAACATATTATCTAGATCACATAAATGACTGTTTCGCAACTACTTACTTATATTGTGTTTCAGATAATTTAATCTATATCTCATATTGTTTATAAAGCTGAACCACAAGCTCATCCACAGAAGTACCAGTTACTGAAATGTCTGTAATATCCACCTGTAGGCTTAGATAGCTTATAACCTCTGAAACTGAAAGGATATCCGTATCAATTCCGATGATTGCCCTTCCTTTCCTGGCACCCTTTTCTTCATCAAGAGAATAGTCATCTGCCAGCATACTTAAGCCTTCACATAAAGTAAGTTCGTTCCCGGAATATTCGACAACTGCCTTCTTTGCTCCACGAAACGTATGCCTTAAATCCTCCAGCTTACCGTCTAAAAGAATTCTTCCTTTTCCTATCAGTATAATTCTTTTGGTTAATGCTTCAATATCCTGCATATCATGGGTAGTCAGTATGACTGTTGTCTTATGCCTTTTGTTAATGTCAAGAATAAAATTACGTACTGCAATTTTCGATACGGCATCTAAACCAATGGTCGGCTCATCCAGAAAAAGTATTTTAGGATTATGAAGTAGAGATGCTGCGATTTCGCACCGCATTCTCTGCCCTAAAGACAGTTGTCTTGCAGGTGTCCTTATAACTTCTTTTAAATCCAGTAGTTGGACTAATTCCTCCAGCTTGTCCTTGTATGCTCTCTGGGGGATTTTATATATATCCCGAAGCAGTTCAAAGGAATCAATAACCGGTACATCCCACCAGAGCTGGGAGCGTTGTCCAAATACAACACCTATGTCCCCTACATGGCTAATCCGGTCTTTCCAGGGTATCCTGCCATTAATCAGACAGGTTCCTGAATCCGGTGTCAATACACCGCTAAGTACTTTTATGGTACTGCTCTTACCAGCACCATTTGGTCCGATATAACCAACCATCTCACCCTCTTTAATAGCAAAGGATATATCCTCTAGAGCATGAACATACTCATACTCTTTATGAAACAAGGCTTTCACAGCCTCTTTCATACCCGCATTGCGGCGTGCGACCTTAAAGGTCTTGTTAATGTGTTCCACTTGAATCATTTTTCCCTCCTGGTAGTAATATTCTTTCATCTTCAATCCATTGCATACCGTAGGACTCCCTGCGGCTCTGTCACAGATATGAAGGGCTAAAAACGGTGATTATCAACCATTTTAACCTTCATCATCAGAGGGCAGTACTTTATGAGTAATTGCCATTCATGAATCAAATTAGGAAATATCTTGCCAAGCGTATGTTTCCTTGGATTTTGCCAAGGAAACCGTGGTAAACATCCAAATTTTTGCGAAAGGATATTCATTATATACCCTTTGGTGATATATGTCAAATAAAACCTTGCTTATTTTATTTCCTTATTCAATATCTAAAGGTACCTTTCGTTTTGGTGGAGGAAATTCCATATTCAGCCTCTTTATATCCTGCTCATCCAGTATAATCTTCACCGCCTCGTAATTGTCTTTGACATGGCTTGCTTTTGAAGCTTTAGGTATTGCTACAACATTTTCATTTGCCAATACGAAACTTAATAGAACCTGGTAAATGGTTGCACCATGCTTTTGGGCAATCTCCTCTAGTCCGGTACTGTTTTTAAGTGCGCATTTTAAATTACCTGCCTGCGCTAATGGACAATATGCCATAACCGGAATTCCTTTTTCCTGCTGCCAGGGAAGCAAATCATATTCAATTCCTCTTGACCCCAGATGGTATAGTACCTGATTTATTGCACAGTTCTCTCCATTCTGTACGGTTAATAGCTCTTCCATATCCGATAAATCAAAGTTTGAGACACCCCATCTGCGTATCTTGCCCCTTTTAACCAATTCCTCCAGACATGCAACCGTTTCTGAAAGAGGTATGTTCCCTCTCCAATGAAGCAGATACATATCAAGATAATCCGTCCCCAGCCTCTTCAAAGAAGCATCGCAGCTATCAAATATCTTTCCTTTTCCTGCATGAAACGGATATACCTTCGAAACTAGATACAACTTTTGTCTGGGATATTCCGTTATTGCTTCCCCAATCAGACTTTCCGTTCTTCCGTCGCCATACATTTCAGCCGTATCAATCAATGTCATTCCCAGCTCCAAACCTTTTTTTAATGCTTTTATCTCTGACTCCCTGCTATTTGGATTTTCACCCATCTTCCAGGTGCCTTGTCCAATTTTGGCAATTGATGAACCATCCTTTAATTTTAACATACTCATGTCCCCCTTTATAAATATTGTTTATTATCACCCCCAGACAATACCTTCCCTAAAGGCATTCTGGGGTAATAACACAGAAGAAGACCTGTAATAGGCAAAACTTTGTCGCTTCTTCCACAATTATGATAATCCATCTGTCAAATATCGTCAAGGAAGACAATTAGCATTTGTAATGACATACGAATTAAGAAAGTTCCTAACCAAACACAAGATTTGTAAGCACAAGACTGGCTATTACACCCACTAAAGTTGAAAACAAAGCACCTGCAAGCGTATATCTGGACTTTTTAACCCCCGCTGTCATAAAATAAACAGACATGGTATAAAAGACCGTCTCCGTGCAGCTCATAATAATTGATGTGAGTCTTCCAAGAAAAGAATCCGGTCCATATTCCTTAAAAATATCCAATACCAGGCTGGTTGCCGCCGAAGAAGAAAACAGCTTTACGGTAACCAAAGGTACTAATTCAGAAGGAAAGTGGAGGATATCCGTTAATGGTTTGATTATATTTGCTAACAAATTAAGAGTTCCCGATGCCCTTAAGATTCCAATAGCAATCATAAGTCCAATCAAAGTCGGCATAATATTTAATACAACTTTAAAACCATCCTCTGCTCCCTTTGTAAACTCCTGAAAGACCGGTACTCTCATAAGCAATCCAAACCCTACGATGTAAAAAATAATAAATGGAATTATGTAATCTGAGATATATAAAAGAAATTTCATGTTAAACTCCCATCTGTGTGCTTTAGCACACATTTAAATCATGATGTTGAAATTTATTGACTTTTCAACTTAAACTCCCGTCTGTGTGCTTTAGCACACATTTAAATCATGATGTTGAAATTTATTGATTTTTTCAACTTAAACTCCCATCTGCATCCGTACTGCTGCACTTGAACACGTATTAATCAAGATCTTGAAAAACTTCTTGTTATTCAATTTAAACAAAACCTATGTATTACGGCTTAGTTTTCTGGCTACTGTTGAAAATAAAACCCCTGCTATAGTTGAAATAGCAGTAGCCACTAGTGCCGCTCCCAAAATCTCTGTTGGACTGACAGAACCGTACTGGCTCCGATAGGCTATAATGTTAACCGGAATCAACTGCAAAGATGAGATATTAATAATTAAAAAGGTGCACATGTCACAGCTTGCCGTGTCCTTCCCCTGATTGAGCTTTCGAAGTTCTCCCATAGCCTTTAATCCCATTGGTGTTGCCGCCCAGCCAAGTCCCAAGATATTGGCAATCATGTTAGAAGCTATGTATTCATTTACTATATGCTCTTTTGGTATGTCAGGAAAGAGCAATCTTAATATAGGATTTAATGCCTTAGTAAAAGCGTCAGTTATACCTGCTGCCTTTGCAACCTGCATAATTCCCGTCCAAAGAGACATTACGCCGAGCATGGTAATACAAAGAGTAATTGCTTCTTTTGCAGAATTTAGTGATACGGTGCTAACTTCATCTATTCTTCCGTTTAACACACCTACGATTATTCCTATTACTATCATGAAACCCCACAAATAATTTAACATGTACACTCCCATCTGTGTGGTTTGGCAAAACACCAATGCACACTTTTAATTGTATGTTGAAAGCACCTATAGCCCTTCTTTATAAATACTATATTCCCCTACTTGGAAATCCATTACAGGAAAGTTTATCAGAGAAAACGACTACATTTTTTTTACCTTTTAATACCCTTTTTACAATATTTCCTATAAAATACTAAAATATTGCTAAAATATAATAATTAATTTATTGACTTTAGATTTATGTTATGCTATTTTATTAAGGTATTGTAGGAGGTACATATATGAAAAGCACAGGAATTGTAAGAAAATTGGATGAATTGGGAAGAATCACACTTCCTATTGAACTAAGAAGGACTTTAGGCGTAAGCGAAAGAGATCCTCTTGAAATTTTTGTTGATGAGGATAGAATCATATTGAAAAAATATGAGCCTACCGATATTTTCAACGGTTCAAAAGATAATCTATATGATTATTGCGGTAAGAAGATTTCGAAAGAATCTATCTTAGAGCTTGCTAAATTAGCTGGAATTATTGAATAAGTAAAGCTCAAAGAAAGAGCCTGTCAAACATAGTTTATTGAAACAATAAACCATACAGTTTGAACAGGCTCTTTTTTTATTCATTTAACAAATATTGATAAATATCTCTCTTTGACACACCCCGGTCTGTGGAAACTGCTTTCATAGCCGCCTTCTTATCCATTCCCTGTCTTATATACAGCTCCATATGCTCTTCTATAGACAAGCTTTCCCAGTTCTTTTGTTCTTCCTCTAAAAGCTCTAATATGTCTTTTCCTTCAATGGTAAGCACACACTCTCCCTTGACTTCATTGGCCTCATAATAGGCAATTGCTTCTGTAAAAGTTGTTGTAAATACCGTTTCGTGTTTCTTGGTAAGTTCCCGTATTACTGTAAGCTTTCTATTGCCTAACGCCTCATAAAGTTCCTTTAAAGTTTTTAACAAACGATGGGGTGCTTCATAAATAAGGATTGTCCTGGATTCTTTTTGAAGTTCCTTTAAGATGAGCCCTTTTTCTTTTTTATCTGTTGGTAAAAAGGCTTCAAAAGCGAATCTCCTGGTGGATAACCCAGATAGTGTCAAAGCAGTTATACAAGCCACAGGACCAGGCAAAGAGGTGACTTCAATACCTGCCTCATACGCCATTTTTACCAGTTCTTCCCCAGGATCTGAAATACCTGGTGTTCCTGCATCTGTGATTAAAGCTATGGTAACCCCTTGCTTTAACTGCTCCACCAAATACCGGCCTTTTTCTATCTTATTAAACTCATGATAACTGGTCATAGGTGTTGTAATTTCAAAGTGATTTAGCAGCTTGATACTATGTCTAGTGTCCTCTGCCGCAATTAAGTCAACTTCCTTTAAGGTTCTTAGTACCCGAAAGGTAATATCCTCTAAGTTTCCAATGGGAGTGGCACATAAATACAATTTCCCTTCCATCTATAATCTCCAATCTTTTAAAAATCAACTGCTAATTAATATCCATATATATCATAGATCTCATCGGTATAAACATTGGGTTCTTTATATACCACCAGCGGTGCTTCCACTTTTATCATGGAACCTCCTCCTTTGACTGCTTCTATTAGAACCATATTCGGTTCTTTATCAAAAAAGGGATGAACCATTTTCATCCTCTTTGGTTCCATGCGATACTTTGTAAGGACAGTAATAATCTCTACTAACCGAAAAGGACGGTGTACCAGATAAAACCTCCCGCCAGGCTTAAGTACTCTTGCTGCTTCTCGTACTACATCTTCTAGCGTACAATGAATCTCATGTCTGGCAATGGCTTTTGGAAGTTCTTTATTCGTAAGTCCATGGTTATTATTCATGTACGGTGGATTACTAGTAACTACATGGAAGGAGGCTGCACCAAATAAATTGGAAGCCTCCTTAATATCTCCAGTCACTATATTTATTTTTTCGTCCAGACCGTTAATCGCAACACTTCGTCTTGCCATATCCGCACTTTCTGCCTGGATTTCAAGGCCGGTAAAATGTTTCCCTTCTGTCTTTGCTTCTAACAGTAAAGGTATTATACCCGTTCCTGTGCCTAAATCCAGTACCTCTTCACCTTCTTTTACTTTAGCAAAACCGGAGAGTAGTACGGCATCCATACCAAAACAGAACTTTTTGCTGTTTTGTATTATCTTATATTGATTACGCTGGAGATCGTCAATGCGTTCTCCAGCTTTTAAATAGTCTTCTATCTTCACATTCGCTCCAATTGCAAATCAGGGTGCTCCCAATTATTCTGTTTATTCATCATCTAAGTGAGAGGACTTTCCCTCTTTCATTTCAAGCATTTCTAAGGCTCTTAATTCATCATCTATTGCAAGTTTTTCTTTTTTCTTCCTTGCTTTGAATTTTAAAGTAGATGCTTTATATTCTCTAACTTCTTTTTCATCATTTTCCAGTGTCACTATCACCTTAACTATCTGTTTTAAAACAATCACGCTTTGTACTTCACCTTTTAAGCCATCCGCAGTAGTAACCGTATCACCTACATTCGGAAGTTTGCTGTTCAGTTCTTCATATGCCTCTTCCTCATTTTTAAGGCAGCACATCAACCTTCCGCAAACTCCGGATATTTTGGTAGGATTTAAGGATAAGTTCTGTTCCTTTGCCATTTTGATAGATACAGGTGCAAACTCAGATAAATGAGTATGGCAGCATAGCGGCCTGCCACAGATACCAATACCGCCAACTACCTTCGTTTCATCTCGGACACCGATTTGACGAAGTTCAATTCTGGTTTTAAATACAGATGCCAAATCCTTTACCAGTTCACGAAAGTCAATTCTGCCATCAGCGGTGAAGTAAAACAATACTTTGTTATTATCAAAGGTATATTCTGAATCAATCAGCTTCATTTCAAGACCATGTTTTTTAATTTTTTCTAAACATATCTGAAAGGCTTCTTTTTCTTTTACTTTGTTTCTCGCTTCAACGTCATTATCCTCCGGCGTAGCAGACCTTATCACAGGCTTTAAAGGCTGAATAATTTTACTTTCTTCCACATCTCTAGGGCCGATTACCACCTTTCCGTACTCCACTCCCCTTGCAGTTTCCACGATAACATTGTCCCCCTGATTTATCTCAAAACCGGCAGGGTCAAAAAAATATATTTTTCCGGCGCTTCGGAATCTTACACCGATTACATTAATCATATCAGTTCTCCTTTATGGTAAGTAACATTAATTCAATTGCAATATCAAAATTAACGTTAGCATTTAATCGAATTTTGGCTTTTTCAACAGCCGCTATAATCTGTTCTATACCCTCATAGCTTTTAATGCTGGCTTGTTTTGATATGTCCATAGATTCACTTTTATATGTCAATAGATTAATATCCTTTGTTACCTTATACATCAGTATGTCCCGATACCAAAGAATAATTAAATCCAAATAATCGTCTATCCGTTCCTTCTGTTCTGAAATTCGCTTTAAACCGTCTATAATTTCATACAGCTCCATGTCATCAATATATTTCAACAAATGAAGTACTTCTGTCTTCAACTCACCAAACTCCTCTGATGATGCATATTTAATAGCTTTTCCTACATTACCCTGAGAAAAAACTGCACTTAGCTCTGCCTGGTAATCAGGAATTTTATAATTTAACATTAGAAATTGTCTGATAGCCTCCTTATCCACTGCCTTTAATTTTAAGGTCACACACCGGGATAATATGGTTGGCAAAAGAGCACTCAGATTATTCGTTAATAAAAGTATAATTCCATAAGAGGGCGGGGATTCGATTGTCTTTAATAAAGCATTTTGTGCCTGCTCTGTCAACCGTTCCGCCTCATCTATAATATAAATTTTATAAAGACTGCTATAGGGCTTTATTAAAATATCATTGTTTATCTGAATTCTAACATCATCAACACCTATACTTGCCTTTTCGTGAGTAACCCTTTTAATATCCGGGTGATTTCCCGATTCCGCCTGTAAACAGGAACGGCATACACCGCAGTCCTCCCTGTTATCTAACCGGGATTCACATTGAAGCGCTTTTGTAAAGGCATCCGCCAGCATATTCTTTCCTGAACCGTCTTCTCCGGCTAAAATATATGCATGGGAAACCTTATCCATTGCAATTGCAGTTTTTAAATGTTGTATGATTTGTTCATGCCCTACTACCTGATTAAATTTTTGCAAACACAGCACCTCGCTTCCATTATGCAAAGATATCAAGCAGAATTCCTCTGATTTCATCTATCTTATTCAGTATTGCTATGGTATCCTTTTCTTCCTTTATCAACTCCATGGCTAATTCATCCAGATTCTTATCGAGAAGTTTTATCATACCGTATACACGATGGCGTCCCCTTCGGTCAAGAAAGTTCTCACGGCTGAATTTGTGGGATCTGTTTACAATCTCATTCATAAAATCTTTAATGAGCTGGCGGTACCTTCTCATATCCCGTACATCCATGTGTTTCCCTAGACGTTTTCCCTGTTGAACAATATCTTCCATTAAAACGGTTAGTCTTGCTTGCAGCTCTTGCTCTTGTATATTGCTGATAAGGGTAAACTTAAAAGAGCCGTCCGCTTCCGGCAGAGGAGCTTTTTGTTCTACTTGATTTACGGGTTGTAGTTGATTTACTTTAATGTCCATACTAAACTCCCATCTGTGTGCTTTACACACGCATTGACTAGGATATGAGAATATATTACTCATCTTCTCACTGCCTGTAACTTCGCGTACGTATTCCCTTTTGTATTTCACTGGCAACCTTTAAAATCCCCCTTAAAAAATCTCACAAAAGCAGGCTGTCAGTACTTTTTAAATCTTACAATACTGATACTTTATTATAACATAAAGGTCGTTTAATTTATAGGAAAATTTTAATGTATGTCAATATCTTCCTTAATTGTTTTTTGTATAACTGCTGCTACTTCACTTAGACATATTCTTATATCTTCATTATCATAGCCTTTCATGATTTTAAGGTGTTTTAACTTATCTTCGCTAAAGTCCTCTTCATCTGCTAAGTACCTTCTGCATAGCTCAGAATATTTGGGATTTACCTGGCTTTTCTCTCGAGCTAATGCCCGCTCAAGACGCAACCCGTCATTCACCTTAAGATAAATAGGTACAACCTTATCCGCCCCATAATAGTTCCTAATCTGCTCATAAGTAATGAGTGTACCTATCATAAGATAGCTGCCTGCTGACAAATCAATCTGTCCATCATCCGCTGTAAAGTAATCCCAGATTCCATGCATGGTATGGTATGCCCTGTGTTCAATAATCTTATTATTTTCCTGAAACCAATGAAGCTTAGCCTTATCAACAAAATAATACGCTTCACCTTCTCTTTCTCCATCACGTATTGGGCGGGTTGTATACCCCACTACAGACTTTAAAGATAGACCGTGATACTCTTTTAGTTTTTTGAAAAGAGTATCCTTCCCGGTGGCACTTTTCCCCATAATAACAAACAACTTGGACATTTTGTATTTCCTTTCACGGCATTTTCTTGTATTCTCAAACCAAAACCTTTATCTGTTCACATTTCATATCCTCCGTTCCTTGGAGGGACAGACCGGACTTTTTATATTCCAGTATGTTAGACAACATCTCTGTTGTAATTCTCTCCCCCGGTACTAAGAGAGGAATCCCCGGAGGATAAAGGTATAAATACTCAGCGGAGATAGAACCGACGCTGTCAGTCAGAGCCAGGACTTTGTTCTTATATTCATAAGCCTGATAGCAGGTCATAACAATCTCAGGAAGCCCAAAGGTTAGATTGGGCTGATTTTTTGAACCTTCTGTCTCCTTTGGCTCTTTAAGCTCTCTGTCAATCTCAAGAACAGCTTTTGTAAATCTTGTAAAACCTTCTTTGGTATCTGCAATGCTTGTCATGCCAAGTACATAATCCTTTGAAACCAGTTCCATCTGTATTTTATAACGGTTTAACAGAACCTGATACAATTCCGTACCGCTTATGGCAGTATTTTTTACGGATAAAGTAAGTTTAGAAGGATCAAAGCCAAAAAAGCCTTCTTGCTTAATTATTGTATCGGTTAAAATCTGAATATTCTTACACTTACTAAGCGTCTCATATAATAGCTTTAATTCGTCACGATATCCTGAAAACAACTCCTCTCTTCTGGTTTCAAGCAACTTCACACACTGCTCAATGCCTGACATTAATATATATGACGGACTACTGGTCTGGTAAATGGCCAGCAATCTCTTAATCTCACTATAATTAACCCGTTCGCCGTTGATATGAAGCAATGCCGTCTGCGTAAATGCCGGAAGAGTCTTATGGATACTGTGAATGACAACATCCGCTCCCTGCTGTATGGAAGAAGGTGGAAATCCCTCCGTAAATCCCAAATGAGCACCATGCGCTTCATCAACCAACAAAGGAACACCAAACTTATGGGCTATTTCTGCGATAGCCTTTACATCTGAAACAATTCCTTCATAAGTGGGCGAAGTAATAACTACGCATGTTATGTCCGGCTCTTTTATCAACATTTCTTCTATTTTTTCAGGTGAAATTCCACCGTTTACACCAAAGGAAGGTATTACTGGTGGATAAATATACACCGGATACAATTCTTTAAGATACATCGCATGGTACACAGACTTATGGCAGTTTCTTGCTACCAATATTTTATCCCCTTTTTTTGTACAGGCGGATATTCCCGCCAAAATACCCGCAGTACTCCCTCCAATTAGATAATGACAAGCCTTTGAGCCATAGAGCTTCCCACATCTTTCCATGCTTTCTTTTAGCATTCCCTCTGCATGATGAAGATTATCAAAGCCATCTATTTCTGTTATATCAATCGAGTAAGGATTCACCATCTTTAATAAAGCTTGGTTTCTTTTATGCCCGGGCATATGCATTGGATAATAGCCCTCTTCTTTATATTCTAACAAACTATCGTATAAATTCATTTTGACAACATAAACTCCCATCTGTGTGCCTTAAGCACTCCTTTATTGTACTCAAAACCCATAGTATATTCAATCTTTTTGTGTAAAATCACGCGATAATCCAACTTATAGAAATCTTTTATTTTTTTCTAAAAAGAGTTATACTGTATTTGAATTATTCAGTTGAAAGAAAATACAATAAGAAAGGGTAGCCACAGAAATTCTTTCAACTTTTAGGGTATATCTGAAGACGGTTCTTAAAAGAACATTTCATTGAATATTCAGACACACCTTAGTGGCGGTATCGCAGAAAACTGCGGTATGAAATGGGTAAAAAAATGAAAGTTTTACTTATTAACGGAAGTCCCAAAGTTCACGGTTGTACATATACTGCTTTGGAAGAAATAGCCGGAGAACTGCAAAAACAGGGAATTGACACAGAAATATTCCATGTAGGAAACAAACCCATCAGAGGCTGTATCGGCTGTGGCGTCTGTCGCAGTCTATCAGGCAAATGTACTTTTGATGATGATACAGTAAACGTTGCTTTACTTAAAGCAAAGGAAGCAGATGGCTTTATCTTTGGCTCCCCGGTGCATTATGCTGCTGCCTCAGGACAGATAACTTCCTTCTTAGACCGCTTTTTCTTTGCTGGAAGCGGATATCAGTATAAACCCGGAGCGGTCATTTTAAGCTGTCGAAGAGGAGGCTCCACCGCTGCCTTTGACCAGCTAAATAAATACCTTACAATATCCTCCATGCCGGTAGTCTCTTCTCAGTATTGGAACATGGTACATGGCAATACCCCCGAAGAAGTTAAGCAGGATTTAGAAGGCATGCAAACCATGCGTACTTTAGGTAAAAATATGGCGTGGCTATTAAAATCCATTCAGGCTGGAAAAGAAGCCGGAATCAGCTTGCCGGAAGAAGAAGAAAGGCTGCGTACTAATTTTATACGTTAGGATTTATTTGAGAGACTCTATATTAACTTATAAAGTTTGTTTTACTATAAGAAAACCACCTTGATAGGTGGTTTTCTTATAGTGAAATTATTTGTATTTGAAACTATATTTTTAACCAAACTTCAAACTATCTTTGGCTAGAGCGTAACATAGACATAAAAAAGTACAATACATAGGGCTCATCCTGAGATTAAATCCTATGTATCGTCGTTATCTATTTATCTAAACCAACTTTATTATAAGTAATAAAAAATACGGCACCGGATAATACAATCCATATAAAGATTACCAAAAACGGCATTATCCCACCATCTGATAGACTTCCGGTTTCAAATAGCTGCTTAAATAGCAGATTCATATTATAGTTGGGTGTAAATTTAGCTATATTTTTCATTCCTTCATTCAGGTCTGCAAAGGCAGGAATGAGTAACAGCAGCATCAGAACAGGCATGCCTATAACTCCTGTTGCCATCTGATTGGGTGATAGTATGCCGATAACTGCTCCAATTTCAATCATACAGATAACCACCAGGAAGGATATTACCAAAAACCCGACTAGGAATCGCACATCAAATTCCATAATAAAAAATATGAGTACGTTGGTTATTTGAGATATGATAAATGTTACCAATACTTTCCCTGCTAAAAATTCAGGTGCAGATACTCCTGACAATAATATGGTACGTAATGTATTCTTTTCTTTTTCTTCTGCGATTAGCATAGCTATAACAAAACTGCATACCATAATCAGATTCATATTAAAACACATGTTAAAAATCATCATTTTAGATGAAATGTCATTACCATACAAACCAGAAAATATATTATTATATATTACACTAAATAAAATCGGAAGCAAGCACATTACTAGTACATTGGAGTTTTTCAGAAAACTCTTCATTTCTTTTTTTGTTAATGCCTTTACTCTTTTGATTGAAAAATTCATTATAATTCCCTCCCGGTTAACATAAGAAATATTTTTTCTAAAGTAGGTTCCTCTGAATGAACGGAACGCAATTTCTTTTCTTTCATCCACTGCATTATTTTTTCACCGGTTTTTGGACAATTTTTTAAATGTAGTTTCTCTGTGTTGTCGTTAAGAATCACTGTGATATCATCTGTAATATATTTTAATTTTAAATCAGACGGTTTACCGCATTCAACGATTTCACCGTTGTTTAAGAAAGCAACCCTATGACAAAGCTTATCTGCTTCGACCATATTATGTGTAGTTAAAAATATTGTAGTTCCCTCTGCATTTAAAGATTTTAAAAGTTTATGGATTTCAAGAGTAGTACCAGGATCTAAGGCTGCCGTTGGTTCATCTAAGAATAAAAGCTTTGGTTTATGAAGCACTGCTCTTGCAAGCATAAGTCGCTGCTTCATACCTTTTGACAGTTTCCTTCCTTCTGTTTTCTTAGCCTCATGTAACCCAACTTTCTCTAACACTTCTGCTATTCTCTCTTTGGATATATCATAGAGCTCTGCAAATAACACCATATTATCCCATACAGATAACCGATCATAGATACCACTGTTATCACTAAGTATACCTATATTATCAAATATGAACTTTTTATTAGCATATACTTCTTTTCCTAATACATTTACTTTACCGGAGGAAGGTAAGAGCTGACCTGTGAGTAATTTAATAGTAGTCGTTTTACCTGCACCGCTAGGTCCTAAGAAACCAAATATCTCACCTTCTTCTATTTTTACGTTTACATCTCTTAGTGCTTCCTTTTCATCGAAATTCTTTCTTACCTTTTCCATATCAACTATGTGGTTCATGTTTTTAACTCCTTTCGGTTCTCATGAACACATTATGCTTCCGGAAAGAAGCTTTTGCATTATATTCTCCTTCAATAGAGCAATCTATAGTCTTACGGGAGAAATTTTGACCTGAAAACTGCATTTTTTACGCTGAATGGAGCAAAAAACAAGCTGAAACTTTCTCAACGCACTCAGCTCAATCCCTTTATATAGATGAAATCAACTTCTACTCTCAATTACAACTTTAGAATAGTTTTTAATTCCTCTAATCTCCCTTTCGATAAAGGAATGGAGCTTTTCACTTTATCTTCCAGATTAAGACTGTAGCTATTCCTTGTCCAGGTTACTACTTCCCTCACCCGTTGAAGATTGACAAGGTAAGAACGATGGCTTCTAAAGAAACCAAAACAGACTAACCTCTCTTCCAGTTCTGTTAAGGACAAATTACAGGGAAACCTTTCACCACGGATAAATAAGTAACTGCTGCCCTCTTCACTCTCGATATAATCGATTTCTTTTGGATCAAACAGAAGAATTTTATCTTCAATTTTTGCTGATATCTTTTCAAGAGTATAGGTACTCTTATTATCAACGGTTAATGACTTCTCCTCTTTCGCTTTCTCTTCCTTATTATCTATCTCTCTGCAACCGTCTTCATCCAGCCGATATGCTTTGTCGCCTACTAATATAGCATCTTTTAAGTACACAGAGGTTATTAAAAGAGCCGTTCCTCCATTACTTAACTCCTGTATGCCTTCCATAACCAGCTTCGCTCCTCCTCTATCCATGTTAAGAATTGGCTCCTGAAGCAGTAATAAAGTCGGTTTTTTTAGCATTTCCCTGGCTAAGCTTACCCTCCTTTTCTCAGAATAATTAAGCTTATGTATTTTCGTATTACCAATATCTAATAGTCCGAACTTTAACATAGTAGCTTTATAGTCTACACCCTTAGAGAATAGTTCGTGAAAGAATCTTAAATATCCTTCAATGGACATGTTTTCATAAAGCGGGTCTTCTTTTAATATTACTCCTATGGAACCGTTCTTCTCTTTCATAAATTTCTGGGGAGGAATACCCTCAATTAAAATTTCACCCCGTGTGGGTAATTCCTTACCAAGAATCAACTCAAAAATCAGTTTCCCTATTTCATTGCTGCACTCTATACTAAGAGAGCTGCCTTTTTCTACACATATATCCAGTCCATTAATACTCTGATTTTTCATATCCTTAAACAGATTCTTAATCGCTAACATCGTAATTCCTTCCACTTTACTGGTATACCATCACCATAAATTTTTATGCTCTTTATAATACCAATTTATAAGTTCATTCCCTATAATACAAATTGATATTATAAATTAATAGCATAATTTTATACTAGAAACAAGTCCTACGGAATACATTAACTAAAATAAAGTATTTTTTCTTTTCCAAACCGTTTATCTATTTCATGTAACAGCCATGCTTCCCCCTCTGACCTTAGATCTGCTCTGTAACAATATTTACCCATTCCTCTTCCCTTCATTAAGTCTTTATCATACAGCTCAATCGCTTCGGGAAAAGCTTCATTATTAATCTTACGGTGTACAAAACTGTAAGTCATAAAAATAATCTCAAGAAACATCTGCTTTTTCACCTTTTCAGAAAGTTGCTCTTGTAACAAATCTAAAAGACCAGTGTACAGCTCCTTCCAATTATCCAGTAATATTACGGGTGCAATTAGTATCCCTACTGTATAATCTGCTTCTGCCATCTTATTAATTGCTTCTATTCTTTTCATCAAAGAAGCGGTTCCTACTTCAATACTTTGAATAATATATTGAGGATTGACAGACATACGAAAGATAACCCTTCCTTTATGATCAAGAGGAAGAAGGGAGTCTATCATATTAAATTTAGTTGGAAAAGTAATTTTCCCTTTTTTACTCTTGAGAAAATTCTCTACAATCCATGGCATATTGCCGGTTATGGTATTCTCAAGTACCAGGTCACTGTTACTGCCGATTTCAAAGGTCAAATCCCTGTCGCTTTTTTCTGAATATCGTATTAATCGATCCATCATTTGTTCCCGGTTAACAAATATTCTTAAATATGAACATTTATTATAATTACATACTAGATAACAATAAAGACACATAGCCGTACAGCCGGAGGAGGTAAAGGGAACCAAATAGTCTGATACCTTATGATTTTCAGAATATTTATGGGTTTTTCTTGTACCTATAATTAATAATGATTTCATACCTGCGAATTCTGAGTTCTCTTTTGTTCGTAATTCTTCTATATTATTATGACTTTCAATAGGGACCCAGGCTATATCACCGTACTTTTCTTTTAACTCTCTGCCAAGCTGATAATTTAAGGACTCGGGTTCATAATATATTTTTGAAGGTCGCATCCTCTTTCCTGCCTTTCTTAAAACATTTAATTTAAGAAATAGTATCTGCACAAACCTTCGTATTAGACATACAGTATATGGAACCTTGATAAAAGACATTCTATAATAGCTTTTTATAGGTCATGTCAATGAAAAATGCACCTAAAGGTGCTGTTAGTAAAATAGCCAAAACAGCAACCGTTAGTACAATTTTTCCGCAATTTAGTCCCATTGCTAATGGTATTGTTCCAATGGCTGCCTGCACTGTTGCCTTTGGAATATACGAAATCATACAAAACATTTTTTCCTTACGTTTTAGTTCCGTTTTAATAAAGCATACATATACTCCCACACTACGAAATACCAAGGCAATTAGTATCATTGCAATGGCGCTAAAGCCTGCCTTCATGGCATAATTAATATCGATTGCCGTTCCCACCAAAATAAAAAGTAAAATCTCAGCTCCCGCCCAAAGACTTGAGAATTTAATAGAGAGCCTGCCTGCAATTTCTTTATTGTTTTGAAAAAGAGTTCCTCCCACAGTCATAATAGCAAGCAACGCTGAAAAAGGAAGAATACTCTTTTGTTCTGCCCATAATAAAATAAAAGACACACTCAGCATAGCAATAACCTTTAACGAATCCCTTAAGTGCATTATATAGAATACTTTATTTAATAAAATACCCGTAATAATTCCTATAAAAACCCCACTGATAACAGCTATTGGAATTCCTGCAAAGGATAGCAGGGACACTTGCTCTCCGGTCGCCAGTGAAGTGAAGGATGTAAAAAGAACAATAACAAATATATCATCAACCGAAGCTCCCGCCATTATAAGTTGAGGAACTCCTTTTTTAGTACCGTATCCCTCTTCTGTTAACTTTAACATCCTTGGCACAATAACAGCTGGGGAAACAGCAGCCATTACTGCACCCATTATGGCTGCTTCCAATACTGTAATATGCAGTAATTTGGGTGCCATAAGAATATAACCTGTAATTTCAAAACAAGCCGGTAAAAAACACATAAGCAAGGCCGGTCTGCCAACCTTTTTTAAGTCCTTAAGATTCATAGCCAATCCGGCTCTGGTTAGAATGATTACTAAAGCAATCTGCCTTAATTCCCCAGAGATAGACAATACGGTTTTATCAATTATATTTAAGACATGAGGACCTAAAAGAACACCTGCAAATAGCATTCCCACTAACGCAGGAATCCTCAGTCTTTTTGCAGCCTCCGAAAAAATAAGCCCGAATAATAACATAATTCCTAAACTAGTTAACATAAAATAGTCATACCCTTTCCGATAGAATCTATCCACCTAAATTTTTATTTCTTACCAGGAATAAAAACAAAAAAGCTGATACCTCCTGTGAATTATCACAGAAGTCATCAGCTAAAGAGCGGTTTTGGTTTCCCACGGGAGAACTTCATTCCCTATATAATCTTTACTATAACACAACTATGTGGAAAATTCAATCTCTAGAACCTTAAAGATTAATCGTAATTGAAGAAAAATACAAAAATAGGACCTATAGAATCTTTACATTGTAAAATATTCTGTGCTATTATAATAATGTATGCTTAAAACACAAAGGAGAGTAGGAAGATGAAACAAAAGAAAATATTACTAGCCATACTTGTTCTGGTAATGTTAACAGCTCTATCCGGTTGTAAAAAAAATGAATCCGCTTTTACCATCGGTACCTGGAACGAAAATGTATTTGAAAACACTTGGCTTAACATGAAATTTGAGATTCCAAAAGACTGGAGTCTCGCAACGGACGAAGAGATTGCACAATTAATGGATTTAGGAGCAGAAGCCATTGATTTAGAGGGTTCCGGCAGCGATTTATTAAAAAAAGTCGCAGAAATTAAAAACGTCTATGGCTTTTTAGCATATTCACCAGATTCAACCTCTAATATTCAGTTAGTTTATGAAAATCTGGCATTAACTCTTGGCGGTACGAAATACACAGAAAATGATTATATTGAATCCGTAACTAATCTTATGCTGAACAATTCTGCTATTGAATATACGGTTGAGGATCAAAGTACTGTTCAAATTGCAGGCAGAGATTTTGAACTCCTTAGATTATCTATCTATGAAGGAGCATATTATCAAGATTTCTACTGTCATAAAGTTGATAATTACATGGTAAATATCGTTGCAAGCTATTTGGCAGATAATCAAGAAGATATGAAGGATATTCTATCCAAAATTACTGTTTTTGATAAATAGAAGGGGTTTTTGGTCTTTCCATAAAGTAAAGGGTTGCAGCAAGACAACTTGTGGCAACCCTTTTTATTAACATTTCCCTTTTCCATCCAGAGAGCAGGCATTCACTTCTAAGTTTGTTTCTGTTTGTTCCGGAGCACTTATTTCTTTACTTTTTCCACTTTCTGAATCCAGGAAATCGGATACCTGAAAGGTTTTTGTTCCATCCTCTAGAATAAAGAACGGAATCCCAATTCTGCCTTCTTTTATTACCTCAGCAAACATGGCTTCATGGTCACGATATGCTAAAAACTCTTTTAATCGTGCTGTACTTTCTGTAATATTTCTATAATCTAATTCAATGTCTGGACGTTTGCTTAACTGTTCTTTCGCTTTCACACATCCCGGACAAATTTCAGCTCCATACATTAAAACTTTCATTATGCAACCTCCTTTGTTGTTAATACTTATAACTTAACAGAAATTCTTAATTAATTCAAGAAGAGGATTTTAAAAGATATCTTTTCTACTAAATATATGACTAACAAAAAAGCCCTAACCCAACAGCTCATACGTCTGTCAAACTAGGACTTTACAATGCGCCTCCAGGGGCTCGAACCCTGGACACCCTGATTAAGAGTCAGGTGCTCTACCAACTGAGCTAGAAGCGCTTAAATTTCGAACGCAAAATTGATTATATAGTATCATGAAACAAATTGCAAGTATTTTTTCATATTTTTTTTATTTTTCTTTAAAGATTTTATAATATTTGTTTAAAAAATGTAAAAAAGAATATAAAACCGTCATTAAAAGCTCGAAACACAAACAAATGTTCGAATTAATCATTTTGAACACTCTTTTGCTTCCATTGTATATACAACAGGTGTACTTTCAATCATCTTTTAAAAAATAACAAAATATCATGAAAGTAACACCTGCTGCCAAATTATTTTATTTGATTCAACTTATCAACAACCTGATTTTTGGAAATAGCACCAACAACCGTATCCACTACTTCCCCATTCTTAACAAACAAAAGCGTAGGAATAGACATTACTCTATACTGGCTGCTAATTCCAGGTGCTTCATCAACATTTAATTTACCGATTTTTACAGTTCCTTCATATTCTCCTGCAAGTTCTTCAATAACAGGAGCCATCATTTTGCATGGTCCGCACCAATCTGCATAAAAATCAATTAAAACGGGGATATCTGATTTAAGTACCTCTGTTTCAAAATTCTCGTCTGTAAATTTAAAAGCCATTCAAATTCCTCCTTAATTTATCACTTAGTATTTTTTATTAATCTATTCGTATATAGAATGCCTATTACCCAAAGGTTTATACCCCTAAAAATTCAACTGTTATTTTTAGGTTTTTGATTTTTTCCTTTACCAACTATGGATTGTACTTCATCCCAGGAATTTTTTAATTGCAGAGCCTTTTTATTAAGTTCCATATTTCCGCCTAATGCCTTTGAAAGTTGATATTTTATTGACTTTTTCATAGATTGATACCCAAAGATTATTATTACTATAGCTTATTAATATAAACCCTATATTATCCCATGGAACTTGCATCAAATATCAAAAATACTTTTCCTTGATTGCGCTATATTTTTATCTGAAGGCAACCAGACGATGTATCGGATTTCCCATGGAAGAAAACTTTTCTTCATACTCTGTCATAACATTCCCTAAAGCGTATTCACTGTGATGCAAGTCATAAGTATGGTTCTTAAGTTTCCACCCCGCGATTGCTACTTCTTCTAATGAAAAATCAAATAACAAACGATTATCGGTCTTAAATACAACTTCACCGTCTCTCCTTAACATCCTGTTATATCTTTCAAAAAATTCTTTCGAGGTCAGTCTCCTTTTGGCATGACGATCCTTTGGCCAGGGATCCGAAAAGTTAAGATAAATTCTAGCTATTTCTTCTTCTGCGAAGATATCATTGATATATTCTGCATCAAACCGTATAAAACACAAATTATCTATTTCTAATTCTTTCCTTTTATCTATGGCGCGGATTAGAACACTAGAATATTTTTCAATTCCAATATAATTTATATTGGGATTTTCCTGTGCCAGCTGACAGATAAACTTTCCTTTTCCCATACCTATTTCTATATGAATGGGATTATTATTTCCAAAGAATAAATTCCACTTTCCTTTGTGGCTTTCAGGTTCCTGTACTACAAATTCATTTGCAGCAATTGCTTCTCTTGAACCTCTTACATTTCTTAACCTCATACTGTATGTCTCCTACTGTCACCCATGCCTTAGAACGTTTTTCCTAATTGGTTGACACTATATTTTATTGTTTTATTATAACACAGAAGCTTTTAAAGACAAGTGATTTTTCCTCTGTTAAAACAAGCTCTTGAAACCCTCTATTCCTCAACAAAAATAAATACCTAAGAAAATATTTATAGTTTCTTAATAATTATTAGGCTAAACACCTTAAATATTTTCAAAAAACCATCGAAATTTGTATATTTTCACGATGGAAATTTTAAAAGTTTGTAGTATGATATAGTCTGTGCAAGCGACCAATAAACTTACTTTTTATTCCCACTAAAAAAAAGGTCTAATGGAACTGCTTGTAATGTATCAGGTTATTTCTTTTACTTTTACATATAATAAAAGAATAAACCAAGAAAAATACCAGGAGGATATAGGATGGAAAATGTGATTGACCTTTTACATGACATAGAGGAAAAAGCAAATCAGATTATCAAGCGTGCTAATGAAGAAAAAGTTAAGCTGCAAGAAACTTTAAAAAATGACCTAGAAAAGCTTGATAAAGAAATCACTGATGACACAAATGCTAAACTGCTTGTCCTAAAGACTCAGATGGATAAAGATTTATCTACCGAAAAGCAAGCTCTAATTGATGATTGCAACAAACAGCTGTCCGATATGGAGAAAAGATTCATACAGAACCATAATTCTCTTGTCAATGGTATAATTCAGCAAATAGTGAGTGAATAACTACTTTCAGGAGGTTATGTTGAAAAACAAAGCTTATTTTCAACATCCTGACTTGTACATGCACAAGTACAAATAGTGCTAAAGCACCAGATGGGAGTTTCTTATGAACAATTTATTATCCTATAGTGGAATTATAACAAAGGCAAAGGCTATGGAAGCCAAGATTATCAGTGTAAAAGATTATCAGGCGATTTCAAATCTGGAATCAACGGGAGATTTTATCTCGTATCTAAAAATTCATGCAGGTTATCGTGATGTGTTTAATGGGATTGATGAGCAAGGCACCCATAGAAGCCAGGCAGAGGGTATATTTATTCATGGTTTATATCAAGAATTTTCAAAATTATACCAGTTCGCTAATTTGGAACAGCGTAAAGTACTAGATTTATTCTTCTTTCGCTATGAAATCAACATATTAAAAGCTTGCATGCACATGGTCTATAATCAGGCTGCCAATTACGATTTAAGTTTGTTCAGTGATTTTTTTCATAAACACTCTAAACTTAACGTAAAAGCTTTAGCTGCTGCAAAGAACATGGAAGAATTTATTAATCTTCTAAAAGGTACTGAGTATCATGCGTTACTTACCAATATTCAAAAAACAGAAATTACATCATTTGACTATGAAATGAAACTGGATGTTCACTACTTCATGAAATCCTGGAAGTTAAAGGATAAATTACTTAAGGGAGACAATCTGAAGGCTCTTACCAGTTCCTTGGGAACTGAAATAGACTTATTAAATATTATATGGCTGTTCCGTTCAAAGAAGTTTTATGCCCTGCATACTTCTGACAGTTACTCCTATATCATACCAGTGACTTATAAGTTAACGAAGGATAAATTAGTTAAAATGATGGAAACTTCTACAATGGAAGAATTCATTGCAGTATTGAATACTACCCATTACGCAACCTTAAGTCCTTCCCTGTTGGATGGTTCCATAGAAATCTTTTACCAGAAGGTGATTTCTAAAATATACGAAACTAATAAAATGCAGTACCCTACTTCTATGGCACCTATCGGATATTACTTATTAAAAAAAGAAAATGAAGTACGGAAACTAACTACTGCCCTAGAGTGTATTCGATATAAATTGGATCCTCAGGATACGCTAAAATATGTTTTACAATAATAAGAATCGGAGGTGCAAAAAGTGATTGAAAAAATGAAGTTTTTGAGTATAACAGGTCCCAGAAGTGAATTCGACCGCGTTGTAAATGTATATCTTTCCAAATACGAAGTACATTTAGAAAATGCATTGTCCGAACTAAAGTCTGTTCATGATTTAAAACCCTTTGTAGAAATTAACCCCTACAAAGATGTCTTTAGCAAATCACAAGAACTAGTTGACCGGTTTGACAAAGAAACACCAGCCGTGGATAAAGATATGACTCCTTCTATGGCTTCCGCAGTAATTAATTCAGCTTCTCACGAACTAGAAGATTTGACCGATAAGAAAAAAAGCCTAAAGGTGGAACGTGACCATCTGACCGAATTGATAAAAAAAATTGAACCCTTCCGCCATCTGGATTATGCAGTAGATAAAATCCTTGATTTTAAATTTATTAAATTCAGATTCGGCAGGATATCCCATGAGTATTACAACAAATTCTCAAAATTTGTATATGACAGCCTGACAACCTTATTTTTTGAATGTGACAGCGATTCTGAATATGTTTGGGGTGTATACTTTGTTCCCGGTTCTCAACATGAAAAGATTGATGCGATTTACTCTTCTCTTCACTTTGAGCGAATTTTTATTCCTGCTGAGTATGAAGGTACCCCTGAAGAGGCTTATCGATTAATCTCCAGGAAAAAAGATGCTGTTGTAGAAAAAATTAAAGAAATCGATGACCAGATAAAAGAGCGTTTAAATTCAAAGGCGGTCGATATTCTGGCTGCTCATGAGGTACTTAAAGCCTTCAACAGCAACTTTGATGTTAGAAAGCTTGCTGCCTGTACAAGAGATTCCAACAGTGATTCTTTCTATTTTATCCTGTGCGGCTGGATCACAGAAAAAAACGTAGCTTCTCTTGTAAAAGACATTGATAACGATGCCAACATCTACTGTATGTTAGAGGATGATTACGAGGGTATCACTGCAAAGCCGCCTACAAAGCTTAAAAACTTTAAGTTATTTAAACCATTTGAAATGTTTATTAGCATGTACGGTCTTCCAGCCTACAACGAAATTGACCCTACATCTTTTGTAGCTATAACCTACTCCCTAATATTTGGTATTATGTTTGGAGATGTTGGCCAGGGCTTGTGCCTTGTTCTTGGTGGTGCTCTACTGTATAAGATAAAAAAGGTGCCTTTGGCAGCTATTGTATCCATTGCTGGTATATTTTCAACCATTATGGGATTTATGTACGGCAGCTTCTTTGGATTCGAACATGCCATTCCTACCGGGTGGTTAAAGCCTATGGAAAATGTAATGACCGTCCTTATGGTTGCGGTAGCTTTTGGTTCAATATTAATCATTATTGCTATGGTTATTAATATAATTAACGGTATTAAAGCAAAGGATGTTGAAAAAATATTTTTTGATACCAATGGTGTAGCCGGGCTTGTATTTTACGTAATGGCATTAGTCTGTGTATTATTAATATTTACAGGTCATGCACTGCCAGCAACTATACTTTTAGCTGTATTTTTCGGAATACCTTTACTGCTGATGTTTTTTAAAGAACCTCTTACCCACTATGTAGAGAAAAAGTCAAAAATTTTCCCAGACCAGAAAGGTATGTTCTTTGTAGAATCATTCTTTGAATTATTTGAAGTGGTATTAAGTTACTTAACCAACTCTATCTCTTTCTTACGTGTGGGCGCTTTCGCCTTAAGCCATGCGGCTATGATGGGAGTGGTAATGTTACTTGCAAATGTTGAATCGGGCAATCCAAATATCTTTATACTAATATTAGGTAACCTGTTTGTTGCAGGTATGGAAGGTCTGATTGTAGGTATCCAGGTTCTTCGTCTGGAGTATTATGAAATGTTCAGCCGTTTCTATAGAGGAACTGGTAAAGGTTTTAGACCATACAAAAGTAAATAATCATAAATTAGGAGGAAACATATCATGACAGCAAAAATCATATTAGTAATAGCATTAATCTTAAGCATTATTATCCCATTTGGAGCATTTCTTTTAGGAGAAAAGAAAAAAGGTAATTTAAAAGCAACTTTAATCTGTAATGCATTTTTCTTCTTTGGTACCTTAGTTCTTGCAGACATCTTATTATTCAGCGGAAAAGTATCTGCTGCTGAAGCTGCCGATGCTGTAGCAAGTTCAGTTGATGGCTGGAGATATATAGCAGCTGCCCTTTCCACTGGTTTATCCTGTATCGGTGGTGGTATTGCCGTTGCTTCTGCTGCTTCTGCTGCCTTAGGTGCTATGAGTGAAGATTCCAGTATCATGGGTAAAGCACTTATCTTTGTTGCTCTTGCAGAAGGTATTGCATTATACGGCTTAATCGTATCCTTTACAATCTTAGGATAATTATTCATACTACAACAAGGACGCTTGCCGGGCAAAGAAATGAACTTAGGGAAGCGTCTTATTAACTCAAGTTATTATATAAGAGCAGTTTCTACATTTCTTAAAGACACTAGGTTTTATACTAAGATAAATTCTCTGAGAAATGCAAAATATGTTCTAGAAGTAACCTAACTTATTAGGAGGTAATTGTATGCGCATGTTTCTTATCAGCGACAATGTCGATACTTACACAGGAATGCGCCTTGCAGGCGTTGATGGCGTTGTAATACATTCAAAAAAACATTTAAAGCAGCAATTAGATAAAGCCATTGCGGATTCAACCATTGGTGTATTATTAATTACAGAAAAGTTCAGCAGAGAGTTTCCTGATTTAATCAATGATGTTAAGTTAAACCGTAAGCTGCCTTTAATTGTTGAAATACCTGATCGTCACGGAACCGGACGTAAGCCCGACTTCATTACTTCCTACGTAAATGAAGCCATAGGAATTAAATTATAGAAACAAGGAGATAGCATATGACTTTAGACGAAAAATTAGAACAATTTTATAATGCTGCTATGGAAAGTGCTACAAGTCAAAATATTCAGATTATTGATGAATATAAAAAGTCTCTCCAAATAATATTTGACGAACACAAGAAAGAAGCTTTAAGAAAAGCAGAAATCACTTATCGAGTGGAATCTGAAAAGCTAATCCGTGAAAAAAACAGGGATCTTTCTGCAGAGGCTGTTCATATAAAAAGAAAATTAAGTGAACAATCAGCTGAATATACGGATAAATTATTTGAGGAAGTATCTGCAAAATTGCAGGAATATATGACTACATCTAATTACTTTGACTTATTATGCAGTCAGATTAAATCAGCCAAAGATTTCGCACGGGACGAAGATATCACTATATATATTAATCCTACCGATACAAACTTAAAAGCTTCCTTAGAAGCAAATACCGGTGCGGTCTTAACTGTCAGTGACCGTGATTTTATTGGTGGAACCAGAGCAGTTATCCAAGATAAAAACATACTAATTGACAGCTCCTTTTTAACCAGACTGGCAGAAGCAAAAAGTACATTTACATTATAGCAATACGTTTTATCCATTTAGTCAATTGTGCGACTATCTTCTATGTATTGGAAGTAGTCAAAATCAAAGCAGGTTAAGATTAGTAGCAAGTCATCATTGTTTTAGTGCTTTTACCTGCTTCTAGATAGTGTTTCACAATTGTCTATTTATTAATTCATTCTAAGAAAGGGGAGTATTCTCCATTATGAATATAACAGGAAAAATATACGGAATTAACGGACCAATTGTATATCTGGCAGGAAACCAAGGCTTTAAAATGGGCGAAATGGTACTGGTTGGTGAAGAAAAACTGGTTGGTGAAGTAATTGGCTTGAATAAAAAAGAAACAACTATTCAGGTATATGAGGAAACAACAGGCTTAAAGCCAGGCGAGATAGTATACTCTACCGGCTCAGCTATTTCTGTTACCTTAGCACCTGGAATTATCGGAAATATTTTTGATGGAATTGAGCGTCCCTTAAAAGAGATTTCTGCACAATCCGGTGCATTTATTACAAGAGGTGTCAGTGTAGATTCCCTGAACGTAGAGAAATTATGGGATGTCCATATCACAGTAAAAGAGGGCGATAAAATCTACGGTGGAACAATTATAGCAGAAGTACCTGAAACCAAAGCCATCGTTCATAAATCTATGGTACCTCCTGAAGTACAGGGTGTTGTAACCAAGGTTGCTCCTGACGGAAAATATACCATTAACGATCCTATCGTTACTATAAAACTTGCAAACGGTGAAGAAAAAGAATTGACTTTAACACAAAAATGGCCTATCCGTGTTCCAAGACCCACTGCAAAGCGATATGCTTCTGACCGACCTTTAATTACCGGACAGCGTATCCTTGATACTCTGTTTCCCATTGCCAAAGGCGGTACTGCTGCTATCCCCGGTGGTTTTGGTACCGGTAAGACAATGACACAACATCAGCTTGCTAAATGGTCTGATGCTGACCTTATCGTATATATCGGCTGCGGTGAACGTGGAAATGAAATGACAGAGGTTTTAGAGGATTTCTCTAAATTAGTCGATCCAAAATCCGGTAACCCCTTGTTAGACAGAACTACACTGATTGCTAATACCTCAAATATGCCGGTTGCTGCACGTGAAGCTAGTATTTACACCGGTATAACTCTGGCTGAGTACTACCGGGATATGGGTTACCATGTAGCAATTATGGCTGACTCCACCTCCCGTTGGGCAGAAGCGCTTCGTGAATTATCCGGACGTTTGGAAGAAATGCCTGCAGAAGAAGGCTTTCCGGCTTATCTTGCTTCCAGATTATCAGGCTTTTATGAAAGAGCTGGTTTTATGCACAATTTAAACGGTACAGAAGGTAGTGTATCCATTATCGGTGCTGTATCTCCACAAGGTGGTGACTTTTCAGAACCAGTAACACAAAACACAAAACGGTTCGTTCGTTGCTTCTGGGCACTTGATAAATCATTGGCTTATGCAAGACACTTTCCGGCTATCCAGTGGCTAACAAGCTACAGTGAATATGTATCTGATTTAGCTCCTTGGTATACATCCAATGTAGGCGGTGACTTTGTAGACTGTCGTAACCAGTTACTTAGCATCTTAACACAGGAAAGCCAGTTAAATGAAATTGTTAAGTTAATCGGTAGTGACGTTCTGCCGGATGATCAGAAATTAGTCTTAGAAATTGCAAGGGTTGTACGCCTTGGTTTTGTCCAGCAGAATGCTTATCATCCTTCCGATACTTACGTACCTCTGGCCAAACAGCTAAAGATGATGCAGACCATTCTCTACCTGTTTTCAAAATCCAAGCAGCTGATTGCACTGAATATGCCTATGTCAGTTTTGAAGGCTGAGGATATTTTTGATAAAGTAATATCCATCAAATACGATGTGGCTAACGATGAGCTTCATAAATTTGATGATTACAAAACAATGATAGATAATTTCTATAACACTATAATGGCTAAGAACGCATAAGGAGGGCAAGTACTATGGCAATTGAATATTTAGGACTCAGTGAAATAAACGGCCCCTTGGTTGCTCTTGAGGGCGTTCGTGGTGCCTCCTACGACGAAATCGTTGAACTATCTGTAGAAGGTAAAAAAAAGTTAGGAAGAATTGTTGAAATATATGATGATAAGGCAGTTATCCAGGTATTCCAGGGTACAGAAGAAATGTCTCTTAATAATACCCATACTAAGTTAACCGGTCACCCCATGGAAATATCCTTATCAGAAGACATTCTGGGCCGTGTTTTTAACGGCATCGGCCAGCCTATAGACAACTTGGGAAATATAGCTGCTGAAACCAAAAGGGATGTAAATGGTCTTCCCTTAAATCCCTGTTCCAGAGAATATCCCCGTAATTACATTAAGACCGGTATATCTACCATTGACTGTCTTACAACCTTAATTCGTGGACAAAAACTTCCTATTTTCTCCGGAAATGGTCTTCCACATGACCAACTTGCCGCTCAGATTGTTAAGCAGGCCTCACTAGGAGAAAATAGTGATGAGGATTTTGCAATTGTATTTGCTGCCATGGGTGTTAAGCACGATGTTGCTGACTTCTTTAGACGTACCTTTGAAGACAGTGGTGTTATTAATCACGTAGCAATGTTCTTAAACCTGGCAAATGACCCGGTAGTAGAAAGATTGATTACACCAAAGGTAGCCTTAACAGCAGCAGAGTATCTTGCTTTTGAAAAGAACATGCATATTCTGGTTATCTTAACCGATATGACCTCCTTTGCAGAAGCAATGCGTGAAGTGTCCTCTTCTAAAGGTGAAATACCAAGCCGTAAAGGTTATCCCGGATACCTATACAGCGAACTGGCTACTCTTTATGAAAGGGCTGGAATCGTTCGGGATTGTAAAGGGTCTGTAACGCAGATACCAATACTTACAATGCCAAATGACGATATTACGCATCCAATCCCTGACTTAACAGGATATATTACAGAAGGACAGATTGTTTTAGACCGTTCTTTGCATCAAAAGTCAGTGTATCCTCCAATCAGTGTACTGCCTTCCCTTTCCCGTCTTATGAAGGACGGTATCGGTAAAGGCTATACCAGAGAAGATCATCAAGATTTGGCAAACCAGTTATTCTCCTCTTATGCAAGAGTAGGTGATGCGAGAGCTTTAGCAAGCGTAATCGGTGAAGATGAATTATCTGCCATAGATAAGAAGTATCTGAAATTCGGTGTTACTATGGAACAAGAATTTATTGCACAAGGGCATCAGGAAGACCGTAGTATAACAGAAACTCTTGATAAGGGTTGGGAACTTCTTACCATCCTGCCAAGAGAAGAACTTGACCGTGTAGATACTAAAATTCTTGATAAATATTTTAAAGCTCCTGTGGAGGAAGATACAGCATCTTCTGAGGAAGATGATATGTAATTCAGACAGGCATGGATTAAGTTGAAAGGTTAAATTTTAAAGAGCCTCTTTCAACATCCTGATTTTTATGCGTGCTTTTGCACGCAGATGGGAGTTAAGTTGAAAGGTTAATTTTTAAAGAACCTCTTTCAACATCCTGATTTTTATGCGTGCTTTTTGCACGCAGATGGGAGTTTATTATGAATCCAAATACTTTTCCAACCAAGGGAAATTTAATACTAGCAAAAAATTCTCTTGCCTTGGCAAAACAGGGTTATGAACTCATGGATAAAAAACGAAACATCTTAATCCGGGAGCTTATGGACTTAATTGATAAAGCCAAGAATATTCAGACAGAGATTGATGGAACCTTCACCAACGCTTATAAGGCTCTTCAAAAAGCAAATATTGAAATGGGTATACGCAATGTTGAAGACTTAAGCAGTACTATTCCGGAGGAAACTTCAATAGAAGTCAAACAGCGCAGTATTATGGGTGCTGAGATTCCTTTGGTAGAATTCGATATTTCTGAAAGCAATAAACCAACCTATTCGTTTTTTAATACCAGATTATCCTTAGATGAGGCAACGAACCGCTTTAAAAAAGTGAAAGAGCTTACCCTTCGTTTAGCCATGATTGAGAATGCTGCATACCGGCTTGCTACAAGCATTAATAAAACACAAAAACGTGCCAATGCACTAAAGAATATAACCATTCCTTACTATACAGGGTTAACCCGTGACATTCAAAATGCCTTAGAAGAAAAGGAACGTGAGGAATTTACAAGATTAAAAGTAATAAAGAGAAGACGGGATGAAGAATAATATCAGACTGGTTTATCAAAAAGGACGTGATTACATATCTCGTCCTTTTTTGTACTTGGCTATTACCACATATATTAAACTTGTATTTACAACTGGTTTAAAATATAATAAACTATAGTACAACTATACATGGTTTCAATCAATTTAAATATGGAGCTAACTATGAACCGGAATGAACTATCAAAACATGTGGTGCTAAGCCACTGGATTAAAGACAATATTATTAATGGAACCTTTCAAGTTGGGGAAAAAATACCCTCTGAGAACGAGCTTGCTGCTAGATTCTCTTACAGCCGCCAAACCGTTAGACAGGCAATCGGTAACCTAGTTGCGGAAGGAATTCTTATAAGGGAACAGGGCAGCGGCACCTATGTATCCAATACAAACAAAAAAGCACCTTCTGAAAAAACTATGCGAGTAGGGGTTATTACCACCTATCTGGACGATTATATATTTCCTAGTATCATTCATGGCATCGAGGAAGTTTTAACTGACAATGGTTATACTATGACCCTTGGTATTACACACAATAAGCCTTCTGATGAAGAAAATTGTTTACTTCAAATGATGCAAAGCGGAGTAGACGGTTTGATTGTAGAGGGTACAAAATCTGCCCTGCCAAATGCCAACAGCCGTCTGTATGGACAACTTAAGGAACATAATATTCCAACCGTTTTTATTAATGGATATTATAATAATTACAGTAATTCTTATATTGTAATGGATGATATAAAGGCCGGTAGTATGGTCACTGACATTTTGATAGAAAACGGTCATACTAACATCGGCGGGATTTTTAAATCCGATGATATCCAAGGTCTAAGGCGCTATGAAGGACTTCAAAACTCTTTAAAAATGAATAAACTTCCTTTATTGGATAAATCCATCTTATGGTACACTACAGAAGATTATTACTATTTTTTTGAAGGAAGCATGGATACTATTATTTTGGAACGTTTTGAAGATGTTACGGCTGTGGTCTGCTATAATGACCAGATAGCTGCTGCCCTTATAAAACTTTTAAAACGGAATAGTAAGTCTGTTCCAGAAGATATCTCCATTGTCAGCTTTGATAATTCTTTTTTAGCTAAACACATGGTTTTTAATCTGACTTCTGTTGTCTATCCTTCAAAAAAGGTAGGTAAACGTGGTGCTGGACTTCTGCTCCAATGCATGAACAATCCCTTTTTAACAGAACAGATTGTACTGGAGCCAACAATTAAAATCAGAGAATCCGTCAAGAAAATCAATGAGTGAAAATAACAAAAACTGCACATAAAAACTTGATATTTTTCTTGATTTTTTAATATAATTCATATAGAATAAAGATATAACAAGTTGTACGTACATGTTAAAAATATGTACACACCATTACGATCTTATCATTTTAAGGAGGTATACAAGATGCCAAAATATTCAATTGGTGTTGATTTTGGTACTTTATCCGGGCGTGCACTCTTAGTAAATGTTGAAACCGGAGAAGAATTAGCCGATGCTACATTAGAATATCCCCATGGAGTTATGGATGAAACGCTGCCTTCTGGCAAGAAACTTGCACCTGACTGGGCTCTTGAGCATCCACAAGATTACTTGGATGTATTTGCTGCTACAATTCCTGCTGTGTTAAAAGAATCCGGAGTTTCTAAAAAAGATATTATAGGTATAGGAATCGATTTTACTGCCTGCACCATGCTGCCTGTCAAAGCAGACGGAACCCCTTTATGTTTTCTTGATAAATACAAGGATGACCCCCATGCCTACATAAAATTATGGAAGCATCATGCCGCTCAGGATAAGGCAAATCAATTAAATGATATTGCTGCTTCCATGAATCAGGATTGGTTATCTCGTTATGGAGGGAAAATTTCCTCTGAGTGGATGTTTCCAAAGATTTGGCAGACTCTAGAAGAAGCTCCCTATATATATGAAGAAGCAGATTTCTTCATAGAAGCTGCTGACTGGGTAATCTGGCAATTAACAGGTGTTCAAACAAGAAACTCCTGTACCGCAGGTTATAAAGCTATGTGGCATAAACAAAAAGGATATCCTGAAAAAGAGTTTTTTAAAGCCCTTGATACCCGTCTTGAAAATGTTGTTGAAGACAAATTAAACTGCCCCATTACTCCACTTGGAGCTGCGGCAGGAACGGTCAGTGAAAAAGCGGCTGCCTTAACAGGACTAGAAGCTGGTACTGCTGTTGCTGTTGCCAATGTAGATGCCCATGTAACTGTTCCTGCTGTTAAAATTGACGGTCCTGGAAAAATGTTAGCTATAATGGGTACTTCTACCTGCCATATTCTCTTAGGTACAGAAGAACATAATGTACCCGGAATGTGCGGTGTAGTAGAAGATGGTGTATATCCTGGATATTATGGTTATGAAGCCGGGCAATCCTGTGTAGGGGATCATTTTGCTTGGTTTGTAGAAAACTGTGTAAGCTCAGAATACTATGAAGCCGCCAAAGCTGAAGGCTTAAATATACATCAGTATCTGACAAAAAAAGCTGAGCAGTTAAAGGTTGGCCAAAGTGGCCTGGTTGCCCTTGATTGGTGGAATGGGAATCGTTCTGTATTAGTTGATGTTGACTTGACTGGTTTAATATTAGGTATGACACTGCAAACAAAACCGGAAGAAATTTATCGCGCCCTAATTGAAGCAACTGCCTATGGTACCAGAAAAATTATAGAAACCTTCCGTGCTAACGGTGTCCCGGTAGATGAGTTTTATGCCTCTGGCGGTATATCTCAGAAAAACCCTATGGCTATGCAAATCTATACTGACATAATACAGGTACCCATTAAAATAGGCGGAACTTCTCAAGGACCTGCACTGGGTAGTGCTATCTTTGGTGCGGTTGCTGCCGGTACAAAAAACGGCGGTTATGACGACGTCTTTAAAGCTGCACGAGTAATGGGCAAATTAAAAGATACTCTTTATACACCAATTGCTGAAAATGCAGCTGTTTATGATAAGCTGTATGCAGAATATTCAATCCTTCATGATTATTTTGGCCGTGGTGATAATGACGTAATGAAACGTCTAAAAGAAATAAAAAAAAAGCAAAGCATATAAAAGCTAAATGTATAATTATACAAAACGTGAATCAAATCAAGTATGTTCATACCAGAGCTTCGATTTAAATCACTGAATCTATTGAAATATAAATATACTATCTTTACTTTACCATCAATGAAATAAAATGAATTATTACAGGAGGAATATTATGTCAACATTAAAGCGTTATGAATTCTGGTTTATTACTGGATCACAGCATTTATATGGACCGGAAACTCTAAAGCAGGTAGCTGAACATTCTGAAGTCATTGCAAAAAGCTTAAACGATTCTTCTCTGATACCTTGTACCGTAGTATTTAAACCTATTGTAACAACTCCGGACGAAATTACAAAAATCATGAAAGAAGCCAATTATGCAGAAAACTGTGCCGGTATCATCACCTGGATGCATACCTTTTCTCCTTCTAAAATGTGGATTAACGGTTTGACGATTTTAGAAAAACCTTATTGTCACCTGCATACACAGTTTAACCGTATTATTCCCAACGAAGGAATCGATATGGACTTCATGAACTTAAACCAGTCAGCCCATGGAGACAGAGAACATGGTTTTATTGGCACCAGACTTCGTATGGCTCGTAAAGTTATTGCCGGCTACTGGGAAGATGAAGATGTCCAAGGTAAAATCGGTAGCTGGATGCGCTCAGCCATTGGTGCACTAGTAAGCAATACTCTTAAAGTAATGCGTTTTGGCGATAATATGCGTCAGGTTGCTGTTACTGAAGGTGATAAAGTAGAAGCACAGATTAAATTTGGCTGGCAGGTAAATACAACTGCCGTGGGTGATTTGGTAAAAGAAATCAACGCCGTAACAGATGAACAGATTGATGCATTAATAAAGGAGTACAAAGAAAAGTATGTAATTGCTACAGATAACCTTGACTCAATCCGTTATCAGGCAAAAGCAGAAATTGCAATGAAAAAGATGCTGACAGAGGCAAACTGCGGTGCTTATACAAATACGTTTGAAGACCTATATGGAATGGAACAGTTACCAGGCCTTGCAAGCCAGCGGTTAATGGAGGCAGGATTTGGATACGGCGGTGAAGGTGACTGGAAAGTATCTGCCATGACCCACATTATGAAACAGATGGCCGAAGGTCTTAGCGGCGGTACCGCTTTTATGGAAGACTATACCTACGATCTTACTAAAGGCAACGAATTATCCTTAGGTGCTCATATGCTTGAAGTATGCCCTACCTTAGCAGCAGATAAGCCAAGAGTTGAGGTGCATCCACTTGGAATCGGCGGTAAAAATGATCCGGCAAGACTTGTATTTGAAGGTCATCCAGGAGATGCCATCGTTGCTTCCCTAGTAGACATGGGTGGTCGTTTCCGTTTAATTGTACAGGATGTAGAAGCTGTAAAGCCTATTTACGAGATGCCCAATCTCCCTGTAGCACGTGTTATGTGGAAGGCTTTACCCGATTTAAAAACAGGTGCTGAATGCTGGATTCTTGCAGGTGGTGCTCACCATACCGTATTCTCCTACGCCTTAACAGCGGAACAGATGCAGGATTGGGCAGAAATGATGGATATTGAATATGTTCATATTGGCAAAGATACAACAATCGAAGGATTAAAACAATTGTTATTCCTTCAGGATATTGCCTGGAAGCTAAAATAAGCCCCGGAAAGGACGTATACATGTTAGAAAACTTAAAAAAACAGGTTTTTGAAGCAAATATGCTTTTGCCAAAACACGGCTTGGTTACTTTTACTTGGGGTAATGTATCCGGTATAGACAGAGCAACCGGATACATTGTCATAAAACCCTCTGGTGTAGAATATGACGTTATGAAGCAAGATGATATGGTAGTCGTAGATTTAGAGGGTAGTGTAATAGAAGGAAGCTTAAATCCTTCCTCTGATACAGCAACCCATATAGAACTTTACAAAGCATTTCCTAATATAGGAGGTGTTGTGCATACCCACTCCCGTTGGGCTACCACTTTTGCACAAGCCGGTATGGGAATCCCTGCCTTTGGCACAACACATGCTGATTACTTTTATGGTGAAATTCCTTGTACCAGAAAAATGACAACGGACGAAATAAATGGTGCTTATGAAAAAGAAACAGGTACCGTTATTATTGAACGCTTTGCAAAAGGCAGTATTGAAGCTGACGATGTCCCCGGCGTTGTTGTATATAGCCATGGCCCTTTTACCTGGGGTAAAGATGCTTATAATGCCGTGCATAATGCCGTGGTATTAGAAGAGGTTGCCTTTATGGCTTGGCATAATCTTTCCCTCTCACAGGGAAAATTAGTGCCTATGCAACAAGAATTACTGGATAAACATTATCTAAGAAAGCATGGCAAAAATGCTTATTATGGACAGAAAAAATAAAAAAGTGAAACGCCTATTCATTATAAGCTATCCTTTAACCAAATGTTAGATGAATTTTTTAAAACTGCTTTACAATTATGTCAGGAACGATAACTAAGAATTTTGACCCGTTATCCTGGAAACATAACTTGTAAGGCAGTTTTTTTACCCTCTTAATGCTGTAAAATGTCTATTTAGAACTATTTTTCTCCCAATTACTTAATTTTTTATGAAGAGACCTTTTTTTCTTGATACAACCTGTAAAATCATCTATAATATAATTATTGTTTTTCTACTAGAATTTTCATTCATACAATATTGAAAAATAACCAATACTACTAAAAATAGTTTTATATAAAGGAGCTTTTATGAAAAAAACACTTATTTTAATTAGTGCGTTATGCTTATTGTTTAACAATACTGCTGTAACCTTTGCTATGGCTCAATCTACCTATAATGCTGCAACATCTGGTATTAATCATACAATAGAAAATAAAAATACAACTGTAAAAACTACTAAGACAAAAGAAACAAAAGTATCCGCCTGGCCTGAGAATCAGCCACAGGTTAACTCTGAGGCAGCTCTAGTAATGGAAGCCTCCACAGGTGCTATTCTTTATTCTAAAAACCCACATGAAACCTATTATCCTGCAAGCATTACCAAAATACTTACTACTTTATTAGCTATAGAGAATTCATCTCTTAATGAAACTGTAACCTTTTCTAAAAAAGCTGTTTACGATGTAGATTTAAGAAGCAGCCGAATTGGTATTGACGTGGGCGAAAAACTGACCATGGAACAAAGTTTATATGGAGTTATGTTAGAATCTGCCAATGAAGTATCATATGCCGTTGCAGAACATGTGTCTGGTACTGTGGATGCGTTTTCCGACTTAATGAATAAAAAGGCCAAGGAATTAGGCTGTATGGATTCCAATTTTACCAATCCTCACGGCTTACCGGATGAAAACCACTATACCTCGGTCTATGATATGGCGCTTATCGCAAAAGCTGCCATTAATAATGAAACATTCAAAAAAATAACCAATACGAGAACCTATGTTATTCCACCCACTAATATACAGGAAGAAACAAGGTATCTGGCAAATCATCATAAGTTTATTAAAGGTGATATGTCTTTTGACGGTGCAATCGGTGGTAAAACCGGATATACTTCAAAAGCTAAATATACTTTAGTAACTTTTGCCGAACGAAACGGAATGACCTTAATCAGCGTTATTATGTTCTGTGATTCGATTGCTAATGAATACGCAGATACAAAGGCTTTATTAAACTTTGGCTTTGATAATTTTAACATATATAATATAGCAGATTCTGAGAATCCTGGTAATACCAGTTCAAATTCTCTGTTTACAAAGTATGTACCTTTATTTGATCTTAAAACCTCATGTATACAGCTTAGCAACTCAGGTAATATCATTCTCCCTAATGGTGCAGCCTATGAGGAAGCTGAAAAAGAAGTTGATTTTATACCCATAAAAGAAATAAAGACAGGCGATAATGTCATAGGCAATATACAATATACCTATGACGGAAATTTAGTTGGATCGACTAACATTATTTATAAGGAAGATATTACTGTTTCCAAATTAGAAAATTCCTTCATACCTGTCACAACCCATGTGGATAGCACAATCATTACTTCAGATGATGAAAACAGCATTAAACCAATTATAATAGGAATTATTATTGGCGTAATTGCTCTTTCCTTTACTTTGTATATTGTCATTGTAGAGTTGCCTTACCGAAGGAGAAGAAATGCTTATTGGGAGAAAAAACGGCGTAGAGGTACCTGCAGCAAAAGAGATTATGTTGATTTTTAATCATATGATATAAAAAAAGAAAATATATATAAACAAGTTAGTTTATATAAACAAATAAGATATATATGAATCTGAAATATATTTTCAGATTCTTTTCTGTGTCCACTTTCCGGATTATACTAGAAAGAACTAGTAATTATTATTCCCAATCAATAATTTTAAGTGCCGGCCATTTCTTCTTCCATTTTTGGCATTTGCTTACGTATGTATCTTTAGTAATCTGGGTTTTATTAGCTCTAATAATCTGACCAAACATATCATTAAGACCAAAAGGTGCATAAACCTGCAAGTTATTCCCAATCATTTTTATACCTATAGAAGTGGCAGTTGTCGGCCAAGTATTAATTGCCTCTTCTAGGGAGGTGTAGGGCTTTAAATCATATCCGTAACGATCCTTATACCACAGATGAACTCTTGCCTGATTTTTAACATCTATATCCACTGGTAAGTGTGAGAATTGTTGTTTTACTTTTTGTATAACACAGTCCTCTGCTTCATAGGATATATCAGTATTATCAAAATAGACAAAGTCAACATCCGAAATACCATACATTAATTCCATATTATTTTGATAATTCCATACCGTTTGGCAAATACACCCTGCACCTATGTAGTAATTCTTAAGATGTAAAAATTGAGACATTTTTAGAATTTCTAATAGTATATCGTTTTTTGAAACAATAGACAAAAGTAATTCTTTTTGTGAATCTAAATCAATATTATGACCAAGCATAAAACACTCCTTTATTCTATAATTTTACAGCAAGATTATATAAAAAAAGTCGCTTACACTTTAAACGACTTTCATTTTATATATAGACTGCACCTAACTGGATTCGAACCAGCGGCCTACCGCTTAGGAGGCGGTCGCTCTATCCTACTGAGCTATAGATGCATGACTGTCTTTAGACAGCAAAACTATTCTACTATTTTATTAACAAATAGTCAACACTTTAAAGAATATTTTTTAGAATTCAGTTAATTCAAACATTTTTCTGAATTAAAATCAATATTGCCTTGCAGCCATATATTCCCTTTAAATCTTCTGCCTACTACCGGTTCTCCATACAAATCTTTTTTATTAATTAATACCTGAAATATTACATCGTTACAAGAAATCGTTAGTACATATAATTCTTCTCCGGTAACCTCATTGGTTAAGGTATCCATATCGGTTATTATTCCAAGTATAGAATAATTATCGGATTCTGATCCATAAGGAGTAAAAGATGTTTCAACAATTGTGTATATATCTTCAAATTTTGCCCTTCGCGATATCATGGCATACATATCAATATCATCTATTGTAAGACTGTCAATTGCCTCCTGATTGCCTTTTTTAGCTTCAGCAATCAATTGCCTGCGGTAAAGAACATCTGCACTATTATTTTTAGCCAGCTTCTCGTCATGTTCCATGGGAAGTAGTATTTTTCCAGATACTGACAATGCAGATAAGTAAATCGAAAAAAGCCTGTCAGGTTGCTTGTTATCCTTACCTTCCATGAGATAATCTACTACATTCTGCAAATAAAAAATCAGAGAAACCCCCAGTCGGACATCGTCACACATTCCGGTATAAGCATCGGTATCTACTCTTTTTATAATAGATACTTCCTCTTTTGTACTCATATAATTACTCTTAAAATAAGGAAAATAGTGTTCCATATAAAACTTACCATCACCATCATATTCCCCACGGACAGTAATGCCCATCTGTTTCGAGAATAACTTCGAAATTTCAGCAAAAGTTTTATTATTACTCTCATTGTATGTTTTCTTTTCTGTCGGTTCTTCCGTAATTAAATTTATTAATCTATCTAATTCTAAACGGTCTGTTATCTCACTAAATCCGATTGCTCTTAAAAAACTATGCACAGTCTTTCACCACCTAACTGATGATAATTCGCCTTCATCAAAAAAAGAGTCTAGCTTATTTATCTTACCCATATTATTAAATAATATACAAATTTCAATGTATCTATTACTTATATCATATTTTTGGTTTACTGGCAAGAGTAATCCACTGAATTGAAAAAATATTACTTTTGGTTATTATATGGCTAATACTCGTTCCTCTACTCATCTTTGATAATTGGAATTTACTCAAATAATGGGTTTTGTAATCTCTCTATTTTCAAAGGCTTAAAAGGTTTCACCAATATATTATTTAATTAAATGAAACTTTTATAGCCAGATATAAAGATACATTCTAGCATTTATACACCACAAAAAGGCTATTCTTATTTAATATCCACAATTTCCTGAAGATATCAACCTAAGAATAACCTATTAGAAAGGAGGAATACTTACAACTCGATTGTATCCTCAATCATAATAGATAATTCCTTTTTTAAATCTTTCTCAATCCAAGTCTGATATTTATTGCCATTTGCATCTGAAATCATATGTAAAACCGGACGGGTGGGGCATTTTATATTTTGTCTGATAACAATCCCTTTCTCACCACGATTTGTTACTACTACCGTTCCATTGGGATAGGCTGCAACTGCTTCTATAAAACAATTAACGATATCGAAATCAAATTTTACTCCTGCCTGACTGACTATATAATCAATTGTATGGTGAACCTTCATCTTAGGCACCAAAAAACCATACACAAAGCTGTCAAAAACATCACACACGGCTACTATTTTACTTCCTATTTTAATTTTATCCTCCTTTTTATGAAAAGGATAACCAGTTCCGTCCAGCCTTTCGTGATGACAAAGAATAATATCCTTTGCCCCTAAAGAGAGCCAATCTTCTTTTACAACAGAAGAATAACCTAGTATAACGTGCTTCATTAACTCTTTTTGTTCTTGTTTACTGCTTTTTATATAATTAAAATCCATGTAGTCAAAAGGCATTAAATTATAGCCAATATCATGAAGTAAACTGCCAATGGCTATCTCCTTTACCTTTACTTTAGGAAGCCTTAAGCGCAGTGCCAGAAGCACTGACAGGGCACATACATTAATCGAGTGTGAATAAGTACTCTCACTTTTCCTCCTCACTCCTGATATACTAAACATAACCTCTGGTTCCTCGATGATATCAGACATTATCTGCTCTGCTACAGATTGAATTTCTACTAGATCACCATTCCCCTGATAGGAGTATTTATCAATTATTTCTTTTACTATATCCTGGCACTGATCCTTAATTTTTTCTTCGATACTGTCCTCATCATCCAAACCAACAGATAATTCATCATTCACATATATATAGTAAATTCCCAATTCCATGAGACGTTTTACATACTCTCTCTTTATAACAGATCCTGCTGACATAATTACAATTCCACTGTCACTCAGAATATCTTTAGCAAGCAATTCATGTCCCTTGATTGAATCAAGTAACATTCTTCTCATACGACACACCTCGTAATATTAACATTTGCGGACAAGAGTCTTAAGTGTAATTCTAAATCTAATTTTCTGAGGAAAATCATCCACTTAATAATACAATATCCAATTATTTATTTAATGTCAATAATTTCATAAATATAATTAAAAATTAATTTTTAGTAATTGTTATATTTTTAACATTTTCATAATTTTGGTTGTTTCTTTTTGTACTATTTTTATATCGACATTTTAGTCTTTGTTAATAATGCACAATTATAACAATTTTATCCTAATTATTTTTACATTTTATTGTAATAATTATATAAAATATTATTTGACAAAATCTGAATTCTTTGTTATATTCATAGTGTGAATTTCATTTATGACAAATTGTTAAATAATTAACATAACAACTGCAAAATAGGAGGATTTTAAGTATGAGTGAAAAGAAACAACCAACAGCACAAGAGCATGTTGATCTTCTTGTGAAAAATGCACAGGTAGCCTTAAAAGAATTTATGAATTTTGATCAGGAAACCATTGATAATATCGTTCATGAAATGGCTTTAGCAGGTTTAGCAAAGCAACAATATCTTGCTAAATTCGCTGTAGAAGAAACCGGAAGGGGTATCTACGAGGATAAAATCACTAAAAATATATTTGCTACCGAATATATTTGGCATTCTATCAAATACCAGAAGACAGTTGGTATCATTGAAGATAATGAAGAAGAAGACTTTATGATGGTGGCTGAACCCATCGGTATAGTAGCTGGTGTCACTCCTGTAACAAATCCAACCTCAACAACTATGTTTAAAATTCTATCATGTATTAAAACCAGAAATCCTATTATTTTCGGTTTTCATCCTAGTGCTCAACAGTGCTCAAAGGCTGCAGCTCAAATTCTATTAGATGCCGCTGTCAAGGCAGGTGCTCCAAAGAATTGTATTCAATGGATAGAATATCCTTCTGTTGAAGCTACAAACGTATTAATGAATCATTCAGGTGTGGCTTGTATCCTTGCAACGGGTGGCCCTGGCATGGTTAAAGCTGCTTATTCTTCTGGTAAACCAGCTCTTGGTGTTGGACCTGGTAACGTACCATGTTTCATTGAAAAAACGGCTGTATTAAAAAGAGCTGTAAATGACTTAGTACTATCAAAATCCTTTGACAATGGTATGATTTGCGCTTCAGAGCAGGCAGCAATTATTGAAGCTCCTGTATACAAAGAAGTGATTGAGTTAATGAAAAAGGCCGGATGCTACTTTGCAACCAAAGAAGAAATCAAAAAATTAGAACCAGTTGTTATTAATATAGAAAAACACTCCGTTAACCCTGAAATCGTAGGTCAGTCTCCTGTGAAAATTGCTGCACTTGCAGGTATAACAATTCCTGCGGATACAAAGATTTTATGCACAGAAATCGAAGGAGTCGGTCTTGAATATCCACTATCCATTGAAAAATTATCCCCTGTCCTTGCAGTGATTAAAGCAAAAGATGTGGAAGATGGTATGGTTTTATGCGAAAAAATGTTAGCAAACGGCGGAATGGGTCACTCTTCCGTACTTCACTCCTCAAACCAAACAATAATTGAAGAATTCTCTAATCGTATGAAAACGGGTAGAATTATTGTTAACTCTCCGTCCACACATGGTGCAATAGGTGATCTTTACAATACCAATATGCCTTCTTTAACCTTAGGCTGCGGTTCCTATGGCGGAAACTCTACAACTCATAACGTATCTGCTGTTGACCTTGTGAATGTCAAACGAGTAGCAAAGAGGAGAAACAATATGCAATGGTTTAAAGTTCCTAGCAAAATTTATTTTGAATCCGGTTCAACGGCATATTTATCCAAAATGCCTAATATCTCAAAAGCATTCATCGTAACTGACCCCGCTATGACCCAGTTAGGATATGTAAATAAAGTTTTGTACCAATTAAGAAATAGAGAGCAATATGTTCATTGTGAAATTTTTGATCAGGTTGAACCCGATCCATCTTTAGAAACCATCATGAATGGCGTCGACTCCATGAACAAGTTTAAACCAGATGTAATCATTGCACTCGGCGGAGGATCAGCAATCGATGCTGCTAAAGGTATGTGGTTATTCTATGAAAATCCGGAAGCCGACTTTAAAAATATGTCCTTAAAATTCTTAGATATCAGAAAGAGAACTTATAAGTTCCCTGAACTTGGAAAGAAAGCACAGTTAGTCGCTATTCCTACGACCTCAGGTACAGGTTCTGAAGTAACCTCCTTTGCTGTTATCTCAGATAAAACAGAGAACAAAAAATATCCTTTAGCAGATTATGAGTTAACTCCTGATGTTGCAATTATTGATCCTGACTTTGTTATGTCAGTTCCTAAGAAATCAACTGCTTGGACCGGTATGGATGTATTAACTCACGCCATTGAAGCTTACATCTCAATCTTGGCATCCGACTATACCGATGCGTTAGCAATTCATGCAATAGAAATGGTATTCACTTACCTGAAGAGATCCTATGAATTAGGAGCAAATGATCCGGTTGCCAGAGAAAAAATGCATAATGCATCAACAATTGCGGGTATGGCATTTACAAATGCTTTCCTTGGTATAAACCACTCCTTAGCACACAAATTAGGTGGAGAATATCATGTACCCCATGGTTGTGCGAATGCTATCTTATTGCCACACGTAGTTCGCTATAATGGTACTTCCTGCCCTACAAAATTCACGGCTTGGCCAAAATATGAGAATTATATCGTAGGTGATAAAATATTTGCCCTCATGAACAAATTAGGATTTAAACCAAAGAATAATGACGATGCGGTAGAAATTTTAGCAACTGAAATTGAAAAGTTAAACGAATTTTTAGAAATACCTGCAACATTAAAAGAGTATGGACTTGATGAAAAGAATTATTTATCTAAAGTAGGTACCTTAGCTGATTTAGCTTTTGGTGATCAGTGTACAACTGCTAACCCTCGTCTTCCATTGGTAACAGAATTAGAAAATATATATTTACTTGCCTACTATGGAAAGGGTAATATTCCTGAGAAAAAATAATATACTTCGATGGATGAAGCATACTATATGCTTCATCTATCCATTTTCATATATTATATAGTTTTCATAAATTATCCACATTAATGAACTGTTCTAATGCAATTCGTCAACAAATTGTTCTATTCTCTATTTTATGTGGATAACCTACAATACAAAAGGAGCATGACATATTTATACGTGTCATGCTCCAAATTTTTATTCCATAAAGTTTTTTGTTTTTTTAGCTTCTTCTAATGCTAGTTTTTCTTCTTCTGCTAACACTACAAAGGATTCCCCTTTTATTATCTCCTTAATATATGTATAACAACCTTCCCTACTTGAATGCATACTATTTAAAATAAACCCATTGTTTTCATCATTCAATAATGCCAATGCAAAACTTAACTTTCCACCCATTTCTTTAAATGCATCATATTTTACGATACCCACTTTTTGATATGTAAGTAGTAGGTTTTCTGTTACTTTATCTATTTTTATTTTTAGTCTTTTACTTTCTAGCTTTAAATCTTCTAATTCATTAAATTTTACTGTAAACTGTGTTTCAAGACTTTTCCCATCCGCACCATTCATGAAACTTCTATATTTCTTATTTATTTTGCTATGCTTTATTAGCAAAATAATAACTAAGATAAACAAAAACAGGGAAAAACCAGCTAATCCGATAACTATATAACCTAAATCTAAACCAATGCTATCAATTACATCCATCTAATTCTTTCTCCTTATTTAATTGTTTCAAACAAATCAATGAGCCTTTCCAATTCTTCCATAGAGTAATACTCTATTTCTATTCGCCCATTATCTTTTGCTTTCTTCTTAATTGTAACTTTTGTTCCCATAATTCTTTTTATTTTTTCTTCAATGTTTTTATAAACAAAAGAATCGTCTTTTGTAATGGCTACTTCCTTTACTGCATCTTGTTCACTTTCAGAAAGCACCTTCTTCACAAGCTTTTCGGTCTCTCTAACACTTAACTTTTCATCAAACACTTTCATAGCTATTAAATACTGTAATTCCTCATCTTCAATAGACAATAGTGTTCGAGCATGTCCACTAGAAATCATTCCATCTATTAACATTTGTTGTACCTTGGTCTGTAATTTTAACAAACGCATCGAATTGGTGACAGCGACACGACTTTTAGAGACTCTTTCTGCTACTTCATCTTGTTTTAAATTGAATTCTTTTATAAGATTCTGATAAGCAATTGCCTCTTCTATCGGATTTAAGTCTTCTCTTTGAATATTCTCAATTAAAGCAATCTCCATTATTTCTTGTGGAGAATAGTCTTTAATAATGGCCGGAATCTTTTTCAAACCGGCAACTTTAGCTGCCCGCCATCTTCGTTCACCAGCAACAATACTGTAGTAATCCTCTATCTTTTGTAGAATCAGCGGCTGTATAATCCCTACTTGCTTAATAGATTCTGCTAATTCTTGAATAGCATCTTCATCAAAATTTTTTCTAGGCTGCTTTTTGTTCGGCTCAATTTTATTTAAATCAATTAATGTTTCACGTGAAACATTATCCATTTCCTTTTTAGGAGATGCTGATTTAGGCTTTTCAATTCTATCTGGAATCATGGAATCCAACCCTTTACCAAGACCATGTTTTGCTGCTGCCATAATAAATATCCTTTCTTATAATTTATTTATCTTGTAATTGAGAAACATATAATTAGTGTACTAAAGAATTAGATAAAATCCTCCGAATAGGATATAATTCTATTACATCACACTTTTAGAAATCGACTTTGACTAATTCCTTTACCTAGTTAGTTGCTTCTTAGTTATGTATACTATTTATAATATTTGCTTGTATATTAATATATCAAACATCTTTTTCAATTACTTCCTCTGCAAGGTCTCGATATCCATCGGCGCCTGCAGATCTAGGGTCGTAAATATTTATTGGCAACCCATGACTTGGTGCTTCAGCTAAACGAACATTTCTTGGAATAATTGATTTGTATATATTTTGATGCAAATTAGATTTAACGTTTTCTACTACTTGCAATGAAAGATTTGTCCTGGCATCAAACATGGTAAAGACGACTCCTTCTATATCCAAGTCTGGATTCAATCTTTCCTTTATTAAGTTAATTGTATGTATTAACTGGCTTAATCCCTCCAATGCATAATACTCACATTGAATAGGAACTAAAACAGTATCTGCTGTTGTCATAGCATTTACAGTTAAGGTATTTAATGAGGGTGGACAATCTATAATTACATAATCGTAGTCATTTTTAATTTTATGTATTTCTTTTTTTAAGATATATTCTTTCTCTTCAATTCCAATAAGCTCTATTTCAGCACCTGCTAGATTCACATTGGAGGGTAACAATGACAGATTTTCAAAGACATCCTGTAATAGACATTCTTTTAAACTACAATTACCAATAAAAAGTTCATAAACCGTATTCACCAGATTATTTTTATCGATTCCTAATCCACTCGTAGTATTACCCTGTGGATCAATATCTATGGTTAATACCTTTTTCCCCTTTTCCGCCAGGCAAGCAGATAAATTTATGGCTGTTGTTGTCTTACCTACGCCGCCCTTCTGATTAGCCACTGCTATAATTCGTCCCATGCTTTTCCCCCTTTTCAGGTTTATTCTTTAGAATACAATGTGACTATTAGATTTATATACTTTTATTATATATTTTAAATATAGTTTTGTTATATTCGCGTCTATCATTATATCATTAATTAAGTCATATATCCATAGTTTCAATAAGAAATTATCAAAAGAATCTAATAAATATCTTACTTTTACTGCATTTAGTAGTTACTAGTTGGACCTTTAATAAATAGAATTGTAATAAAAGTATAATTATAAGCTAACTTTATATTAATCCATTCTGTAATCAAATGTTTCACGTGAAACATTTATTACTTAATAATATTTTTAAATATCTAAACAATAACTATTATTAATATTACACTATTCTATCCCTTATAAACGCACTCTGATATTACATTTTTTATCATACTATATTCATTCTTTTAACTACTCGTGTGGAAAACTATATATAATGTTTCACGTGAAACAATAAAAGCGCACAAATTACCTTTGCACGCTTTGTTTTGATTTACTCTAATTTATTTCAAAATCAATTTAGCTGATTTATTAATTACAACTTTATTAATTAATATAACTCTACAATATTATTCTTTATTGCATATACCGCAGCTTGTGTTCGATCAGATACACAGATTTTTTTAAATATATTTGATACATGATTTTTTACTGTTTTTTCACTAATAGAAAGATTATAAGCTATCTCCTTGTTAAACAATCCTTCAGTTAATAATCTCAATACTTCCAATTCTCTTTTTGTTAAAATACTATCTTCTGTAAGTATATCCTTTTCTTGATTCTCCAGCTTTTCCTTTAATATAGGAACTAGCTCTGCTTGAATATAATTTTCTCCGCTATAAACTGAGAAAATCGCCTTACGTAACAATTCACTTTCTGAATCTTTTAATACATATCCATCTACACCAATATCGACAGCCTTAACTAAATATTCTATTTCATTATGTATAGTAAGAATTAGAATTTTACTTCGGCACTTTCTCTCCTTTAACTTCTCTAAAACTTGAAGTCCGTTCATCTGGGGCATGTTAATATCCAATAATACAACGTCCGGTTTTTTATCTTCAATTACTTGCAAGCAGGATAATCCATCACCGGCTTCCCCTACGATAGTGATATCACCTTCTAACTCCAGGAGCTGCTTTAATCCTTCCCTAATCATCCTGTGGTCATCGGCAATAACAATCTTTATAGACTCCTTCATTTATATACCCTCCTTGAAATATTCAGCGGGACTTTAACACTTATTGTAGTACCCTCATTTTCTTTTGACTGTATATCAAAATCTCCCGCTAGAATTATAATTCGTTCCTTCATCATGGATAATCCATGTCCTGAGATAACATTCGTTTTTGCTTCTTTATATCCATCCATTTTAAAGCCTTTTCCGTTATCCTTTATGCTTAATAAAATAGAATCAGCTTCATAACCAATTTCAATAATGATTTTTTTTGACAAGCCATGCTTTATTGCATTATTACAAGCTTCTTGAACTATACGGAATAATGTAAGGTTAATTACCGGTAAAATACTTTTTTCCTCATCATTCATTTTTAATACAATATCTACCTCGTGATTTTTAGTAACATCTCTTATATATCGTTCAATAGTGGCAATGAGACCCAAATCATCTATGGACATAGGTCTTAATCCAAAAATAATGTTACGCATATCATTAATGGTTGTTTTAATTGTATTAATCATTGTTTGTAATTCAAGCTTAGCACGTATAGGATCTATATCAATTAATCTAGTACATAACTCTGTTTTATGCATCATATTGGTTAAATTTTGCACCGTAGAATCATGAAGATCCCTAGCAATTCTTTTTCTTTCATTTTCTTGTGTTTCTAAAACATTTATACCCATTTCAAAATTAATATTATCAAAAGAAGACGCGCAGTCTTTTACCGTTTCGGGATCTTCGATAGAGTTACTTTTTAACGTATAAAAACAATTCATAAGATTATCCAGACTGTTTTTTCTATTGATATGATATAAAAAACTCTCTTCTGCACTTTTTAAATTTGATTCTATTTCTAATTTGCTTTGATTGAGTACATGGATACTTTTTTCTTTTTCTTTTATTGCACCTGGTATAAATAAATCAGCTGTTGAATTATTCTTTTTTATTTCTTCAATATTTTGATTAATTCGGCTTAATTCTTCTTCAAAGCTTTTTATACTAATATTAATCTGATCAAGTTCTTTCTGGGTGACCTCCTCATTTTGTTTTATGAAATTTAGAGCATCCTTTAATTGTTCCATAAAACCCATATTATCATCTTGATGTATCATAATAATGTAACTCTCCCTATTTTTTATCTATATAATATAACAAATTTTGCTTTTTTTAAAGACTTAAATTGAAAATAAAGTAGGTTTTCTCATAATAATACTAAAATAGTTAATTATTGTTACACTCTTTATAGACATTTTCCGGCAATAATTTCATCTTTATATTTCTTTTTTCGACATAATTAGATGTTTCATTAACCATTTTAAACCCAATTTTTTGAAAAAGCAATACCAAATCTTTAGGAGAATCTAAAATAATTTCTTTAGCACCTGAAGAAAAAGCTTTGTTAACTAGTAAACGGATAACAAAATCTCCATATTTTTTATTTCTTTCTTCTTTTATTACCATTATATTGTCAAGTATATACTGCCCCTCTTTATAAATTAATCTTCCTGTTCCAATCGGTTTAGTATATTTATTCACATCATAGACCACCGCATGGACTGCGAATTCATCATCATTATCCATTATTGTTGTTTTACAATACTTCGCTTCCTGACTAAAAACTTGTTTTCTAATTAATATTACTTCCGATAAATCATCCCCGTAAACTAGTACCTTTCCTTTTATCATTTCTACCACCTTATCTTTTCTAAGATTCTCAAATCTTTTACACTCATATAATAATGAAAAAGTTCCTTAATTAATTGGTTCCTTTACAGGCTTTCCAGCAGTTCTTGGATATCTTTTCGGTGTAATATTATTTTTTTTAATCACAACAAAAGAACGTTCTATATCAGTTTCTGGTAATTGAAAAACTGCTACTTTTTCTAAATTTCCTCCTAGGACTTTAATAGCTTTTTTTGCTTCTTCTACTTCTCCTTCAATATTTCCTGACTTATAAGGTATAAAATAGCCTTCTTTTTTAATATAAGGTATACAATACTCTGCTAATGTTGTTAACTTCGCTACCGCTCTGGAAACACATAGGTCAAAATTCTCCCTATAATCCGGATTTTTCCCAAAATCCTCTGCCCTTCCATGTACTGCCCTAATATTCACTAAATCAAGGTCTGCGATAACGTCACTTAAGAATACTACTCTTTTATTTAAGGAATCTAAGAGTGTAACAGAAAGAGATGGAAAAGCAATTTTAAGAGGTATACCGGGGAAACCTGCACCGGTGCCCATATCAAGAACTGATTTTTGCTGAGATATATCATATACCTTTATCAAAGAAAGACTATCTATAAAATGTTTATATATTACTTCTTCATAATCAGTTATTGCAGTTAAATTCATAACTTTATTTTTTTCAATTAACATATCATAATATCTATTAAATTGCTTGATTTGCTGCTCGGACAAACTCACACCTATTTTTTCGGCTAATTCACTCAATAAATTTATATTTTCCATATATAACTTTCTCCTCCAATAGTACTATATCTCTATCTATAGTACTATTTTATCATTTATTATGTCTTTTATAAACGATTAAAATCAGCTTATTTAAGAATATATTTTTTTGCTCCTCTTCCATAAATAACAAAGGCAGAAAAGCTCAAACTCCGGCCTTAATCCGTCGAACTGTGAGTTTTTCTGCCCGTATAATGAAAAAGGGAAGCTGACTTTATTGACTATTTATACTATAAATATTTGATTTAATCTTATATAATTGGATTATATTGATAATAATAAAGGTTTTACCAGTTTTTGTTTACTCGCTTTAGTTGTTCTAAGTACACCAGCAAAACTGATATATCCGCTGGTGAAACACCTGATATTCTGGACGCCTGTCCCACAGAGATAGGTTTAATATCCATTAATTTCTGTTTTGCTTCTTTACGAAGACTGAGTACGTTGTTGTAGTCTAAGTCCTTTGGAATTATTTTTCCTTCTAATTTTTTGAACTGCTCAACTTGCCGCATTTGACGTTGTATATAGCCATCATATTTAATATTAATATTAACTTGTTCAATTACATCTTTTGATAGAGGTTTTCTGCTCTTATCTATGCTTTCAAGGACTTCATAAGTTAATTCAGGCCTTCTTATTAACTCTCCTATAGTTGTACCTGTTTTTAATAGATTGCTGTTATTCCTCTCCATTAGTTCCTGTACTTCCTTAGTGGCACCAATTAAAGCTTTGTTAACCCTGTCCATTTCCTCCTGAATCTCTTTTTCTTTATTCAGCAAAGACTGGTATCTCTCTTCTGAGATTAATCCAATTTCATAACCAATTTTGGTTAATCTTAAATCTGCATTATCCTGACGCAACAAAAGCCTGTACTCAGCTCTGGAAGTCATCATACGATATGGTTCATGTGTTTCCTTTGTTACAAGATCATCAATTAAAACTCCTATATATGCCTGCGCTCTATCAAGAATCAAGGGTTCTCTACCCATAAGTTTCATACTTGCATTAATACCTGCTATAAGCCCCTGCGCCGCTGCTTCTTCATAACCGGAGCTTCCGTTGAACTGTCCTCCACTAAATAACCCTTCTACTGCTTTAAATTCAAGGGATGGTTCTAATTGCATTGGGTTGATACAATCATATTCAATAGCATAAGCGTTTCGTACAATCTTAGCATTTTCAAGACCTGCAACACTGCGGTACATTTGATACTGAACATCCTCCGGCAAAGAGCTTGACATACCACCTACATACATTTCATTGGTGTAGTTTCCTTCAGGTTCAATGAAAACCTGATGTCTATCCTTATCGGCGAATTTTACTACCTTATCTTCAATAGAAGGACAATATCTTGGACCGGTTCCTTGAATGTTTCCACTATATAGCGGAGAACGATGAATGTTATTTCTGATAATCTCGTGGGTTTCTTCATTGGTATACGTTAACCAACACGATATTTGTTCTTTCTTAATATCTTCCATAGTATTTGTAAATGAAAACGGAACAACCTCTTCATCACCTGGTTGTTCTTCCATCTTACTAAAGTCAATGGAGCGTTTATCTATTCTCGCAGGCGTACCGGTTTTAAATCGATACATTTGAATTCCCAATGCTTTTAAAGAATCTGTTAAATGTGTTGCTGCCTGTAAACCATTAGGACCTGTATAATTACTAACTTCTCCATAAATACACCTTGCATTTAGGTATGTCCCAGTACATAATACAACCGCCTTACAAGGATATATAGCGTCCGAGTAAGTTTTTATCCCCACAACCTTTCCCTTCTCTGTAAGAATATCCACAACTTCACCCTGTTTTAATGTTAATCCAGGGGTGTTTTCAAGAATATGACGCATGGTCCTACTATACTCTTGCTTATCCGCCTGCGCTCTTAGCGAGTGAACGGCTGGCCCTTTTGATATATTTAACATCTTGGACTGTAAATATGTCTTGTCTATATTAATTCCCATTTCTCCGCCAAGTGCATCTATCTCCTTTACAAGATGACCTTTAGAGGTACCTCCTATGTTAGGATTACAAGGCATTAATGCAATACTATCCATACTGATTGTTATGACTAATGTATTTAAACCTAATCTTGCGCAGGCAAGTGCAGCTTCACAACCGGCATGTCCTGCTCCAACCACCACAATATCATAAGTTTCATAAGTATATGACATACTTGCTCCTCTCTGCTCGCTATTTCCCCATGCAAAATTCACGGAAAATAGTATTTACAAGATCTTCGTCCACAGCTTCACCGATAATTCCACCTAAGGCTTCGTAGGCACTCATTAAATCAATGGAGAAGAAATCTTCTGGCATTCCATCTTCAATGCTCTTACTTACCATGCTAAGACTTTTGATACTATCCCCCAAAGCCTCTTTTTGCCTTATATTTGTTATATATACTTCATCATTAAAAGATAATTTTCCCTGAAAAAACTCATTGGTTATCCATTCTTCCAATGCTTCCAATCCGATATTTTCTTTTGCTGATATAGGAATTACCTCTTTGCAGGTAAGTGTTTTTAACTTTTCTGGATTTATAATCATCTCTAAGTCCGATTTATTTAATAGAACAACAGCCTTTTTATCAGCAATCATTTCTATGATTTCTTTGTCATTTTCATCTAACTCTAAAGTTGCATCCACCACATAAATAACTAAATCTGCATCCTGCGCTGTGTTTCTTGCTTTCATAACCCCAATTTTTTCTACCACATCTTCTGTATTTCGAATACCTGCGGTATCAATAACATTCAAACTAATATTACCAATCTGTATAGATTCTTCTAACGTGTCTCTTGTTGTACCTGCAATATCTGTTACAATGGCCCTCTCTGTTCCTGTCAGCGCATTAAGAAGAGAGGATTTTCCTGCATTTGGTTTTCCAACAATAACCGTCTGTATTCCTTCTTTTAAAAATCTTCCATTATCAGAAGACTTTAGCAACTTTTTTATAATAAAAATATTTTCCTTTACATGCTCATAAAGCTCATCACGAAAATCCTCCAGACTAATATGCTCCGGGTCATCAAGTGCTGCCTCAATAAAAGCTATATCAAGTATCATATTCTCTCTTACTTCTTTAATCTTACTATAAATATTACCTTTTAACTGATTCAGTGAATTTTTGAGAGCATATTCATTCTTAGCATTAATAATATCACTAACAGCCTCTGCCTGAGACAAATCAAGCCTTCCATTCAAAAATGCACGTTTTGTAAATTCTCCAGGTTCGGCACTCCTGGCACCATACTTTAAGACAGTCTCTAATATCTTTTTTGTAACTATGATACCACCATGACAATCTATTTCAACTACATCTTCTTTTGTATAGCTTTTTGGTCCCTTCATAACAGCTACCATTACCTCATCAATTTCAACATCATTATCAACAATAAATCCGTAATGTATAGTATGGCTGGGTACCTGAGATAGTTTCTTACTACCAATTTTAGGTTTATATATTTTATCTATTATAGGCAAAGCATCTTTACCGCTGATACGAATAATACTTATGCCGGCGTTACTTACTGCTGTAGCTATAGCAGCAATAGTCTCTGAATTCATTTGCTTCTCCAATCTATTCATAAACCATTATGTCAGATTTAGAAAAGAGTGTATCAAAGCAATTATCTCTTCAATACACCCTTTTTTCTTATTCCGTTTCACTATGCTTCTGACTATAATCTCTGTGTTTATTATAACTATAATCCTTCTGCCCACCATTGTAAGAAGATCTGCCATGATTATTACCTTTATAATCACGATTCATAGCACCCTTTTTTAAAGTAATTACAACTCTTCGGAAGGGTTCTTCACCTTCACTGTGTGTTTCAACATACTTATCATTTTGCAAAGCAGAGTGGATAATTCTTCTCTCATAAGGGTTCATAGGCTCTAACGATACTGATTTCTTAGTTCTTTTTACCTTATACGCTATATTTCTACCTAAATTCTCAAGAGTTTCTTTTCTTCTCTGCCTGTAATTTTCAGTATCCATTTTTACTTTAAGATAATTTTCACTTTCCTTATTCAGGACAAGACTTACCAGATATTGTAATGAATCAAGAGTTTGTCCTCTTTTTCCAATGAGTACACCCATGTCATCACCTACGACATTGATGTCCATAGATGAACTTGTTTCATCATAAGCAATCTCAACTTGTGCTTCAATATTCATAGCCTTAAATACTTTATCTAAAAAATCTTTTGCCATATTATCTACGGTATTTTTTAATCGAACACGAATTTTAGCAGGCTTATTAAATAAACCTAAAAAGCCACTGCTTTCTTTTTCTATTACTTCATAATCCATACGGTCACTAGTAGTCCGTAATTTTATCAGGGCATCCGTAATTGCTTCATCTACTGTCTTAGCAGTAATTTCTAACCATTCCATTTATTTATCCCCCTTATCATGATTCCTATTCTTAAGAAGATTTGCATTCGCTGCAATGCTACCTGCTTGATAAGAAACATCACTTTTCTTATAATTGGAGGGTTCATAATTCTTTTTCACTGAATTGGCATAACTAGATGTTGAATTATCAACCTCTGTATCAGGTACTTCTATAGACTTAGTCTGCTTTTTGGCTAACTCTTCCATAGACTTAGTCGGATCGATTCCTAGCTTCGCTTTTCTTTTATTTGCTTTTGCAATATTCTTTTGTATTAAATCTTCTACATCTACTTTTTCCATGTGTTTGTTAATAACAAACTGTTGCAAAATTGCGAAAGCACTACCTGCAACCCAATAAATACCAACACCGATTGGCAGCATGACACAGAAAAAACCTGACATAATAGGCATTACTGTATTCATGGCATTCATAGACGAAGCCATAGGATTATCCTTATTCTGTTGAGGATTATTTGCCTGCATCTGCTTTCCTTGTATAAATTGAAGCACTGCTGCTAAAATAGGAATTAAAACACCAGGAAAAGCATAACCGGGATGATCCAAAATATTCAGACCACCAATAAAAGCATGCATTTTCATTATTTCATTAGAATTCGTTACTATGATATCTTGTACGGTAGGAAATTGTTCCACTAACTGTTTCCAGTTCTCTGAAGTAAACTTAACAAATATATCAATCATATGGTTTAAGGTAATGCTATTTGCAGCAATTTCAGAAAAACCATCAACCTTAACACCGACTGATGTACCTAATTCTTTCATTATGTCTACATAACCGCTGGTTCCCATAATAGCTTCAGCAATTCCGCTGTAGGCAATTCTAATATCATCAACATAAGCAGGAATCTTATAAATAACCTGATAAAGTGCAAACATGATCGGAAGGGATATAAGCATTGGTAAACAGCCAGCCGTTGGACTCGCTCCGTATTTTTGATAAACTGCCTGAGTCTCTGCCTGCATTTTTCTTACAGAAGCTTCATCTTTTTTACCCTTATATTTTTCATTAATTTTTGTCAGCTCAGGATTCATCTTAGCTGACAATTTCGTAAATTTCTGCTGTTTGATTGTTAATGGGATCATCAAACCCCTAACAATAAATGTAAATAATACAATTACAATAGCCACATTCTGTATGCCAAATAGCCCTAAAAATTCATAGATGGCATTCAAGATAAAACCTAATATCGACGCAATGGGTCCCAATAGACCACCAGTCTGGGTCAAAAATACACTAAACAAATTATTTTCCTCCTTGGACATACATAGTTTGTAGCTGATTGTCCATTTTTTTCATCAGGGCACCGGATCATAACCGCCCTGAGCAAAAGGGTGACATCTTAATACCCTTTTTACAGCTAAATAAGTTCCTTTTAGTGCCCCATACTTTTCCAGGGCCTCTAGTGCATACAAAGAGCAGGTAGGTGTATAAATACAACTCGACCTTCCCTTTAGAGGAGAAATAAACTTTCTATATAATTTTACTAAAAATATTAAAACTCGCTTCAGCACGATTTTATCATCTCTTTTAAAATTTTATGCAGCTTTGCCAAATGCAATAATGCACTGTTTATATCTGAATAATTCTTACCTCTTGCTCCTGCTCTCGCAATCACTACTATGTCTAAACCACTATTAAACATATCTTCATTCAATCTGTAACTTTCTCGAATTAATCGGGTTAGTCTATGCCTAACCACACTATTACCAACTTTTTTACTAACGGATATGCCGAGCTTATTAGTATCCGTATCGTTATTTAGCACATACATAATCAAATATGTGTTCGCATAGGATTTTCCACTGTGGTATACTTTTCTAAAATTGGCATTTTTCTTCATTGATTCTGACGATTTCAAAATCTCACGGCCCTTTCTTGCAAACAAAGTTTTAAAAAGAGAAGAAAAGGCCACAATACTGCGACCTATGCTGATAATTTGTGTCTTCCTTTTGCTCTTCTGCTTGCTAAAACTTTTCTTCCGTTGGAAGTACTCATTCTTGCTCTGAAACCGTGAACCTTAGATCTGGATCTTTTTTTAGGCTGGAATGTCATTTTCATTCTGCTGCACCTCCTTTAAATATACCAATATATATATGGTAAGCGTATTTGTTCTATTTTAGTAATATAAAATATCATGTCTATTATATTCGTTTCAGTCTTGTACGTCAAGTAGTTATTTTATTGAATTTTTTACCTATACATTACAATTTTTATCTTACTTTCTCCTTCCCTATCCCCTTCTTATCATAAAATAAATCATTAAGTCCCAAAAAGTAATGCTGCATTACATTCACAGTGCAATCTAGTTAGTAAAATATTATCTTATCTTCATTGTTCTTTAAACTCTCTAATAGTACTTTATAAACCACTTTACCCACCGAAAAAAGTAAGAACATTTTTTTCACACAAAGTTATCCACAAATTGTTGATACATTGTGGATAACTTTGTGGATCCGTGTGAATATTTTCTTTAATTGTGATAGAAATCCACAAGAAATCTGTTGTTTTTTGATGTTTATAGTTTTTATAATTTATTCACACAATTGTTAGTAAGAGTTTTTTTTCTGGGGATATCCACACTCAGAACTGATTAATTTATAGATTATCATTGAAATATCCACAATTATGTTATATCATATAAGCTAGGTATGTACGAAATTTTATATTAGGGAGATTAATGTA